>JAUZQU010000119.1 GCA_030950835.1 Mariprofundaceae bacterium
AATACCCAAACACATCTTTGGGGTCGTGTCTATCATTGTATCAAATCAGGAAAACTGTACGCTTAGCTTAGATCATGGTTACATCGTGAGGGGATGGATGGTACAATGATGATCCGACCCCTATATATCAAGTGATGAAAGCCTGACCTCGTTTTTTCTTAACCATAGTTAGCTGGCTTGAGCGACAACATCGCCAAGTTGAATATACGTTTCAAGACCTGCCTTGGTGTTCTTTAACATATCTTCTGCAAAAGGAAGGGGTCGCGTCTATCGTTGTACCATCCATTTGCTCCCCCCTCACGATGTAATCATGAGCTAAGCGTACAGCTTTTCTAACTTAATACAATGATAGACCAGACCCCTTCCTTTCAACTGTATCTTGCAGCCCTTTAATTGGGTTCCCACTGCTGTCCGTAGCCCACACTGGATCTTTGCCATCAAAAATCCCCGCATTAAAATTATTGTTGACCAAGTTTAAATTCGATGACACGAATGGTAGTGGATCACCTGAGCGAATAGCAGCAACAATATTCAGTGCATCCACTAACGGTGATCCATACTTTATAACCGCCTCAGAGAATGTTGATCCATTAACATAATCAGTCACCGTATCAAAAACTTCCCCAATCACATCTAGCCCAGACTGGTATTCAGCATCTTGTCTCGCTAGTGAGGAATCAAGTGTGGTCGCACCACAAGGGTCAGGTCTTGAATGTTGAATCATTGGACTTCTCTCCCCTTTAAAATGGTACTCAAGCAACAGAAGAATAAGCCTTGTAACCACAGGTCTAGCCCAAGCATATTAAACCTGTTCAAGCTCTTCACTCAACATCATCCACTCTTCTTCCACTTCAGCCAATTGCTGTTTGATTGCTGCATGTTCAGATGTAAGCCTAATCAAACGGTCTTTTTCGCTGTCTTCATAGAGCTTAGAATCAGCTAAAGCATCATTTAATGCTGCCTCTTTGCTGTGTAACTTATCCAATTGCTGTTCAAGTTTTTTCACTTTGTTACGCAATGGTTGCAGTGCTTTACGGCGGTCTGCATCATCTTTGCGTTTAGCTTTTCGAGCAGCCTGAGTGTGTTCACCAGAAGCTTCAACTTTCACATTGCCTGCTTCAGCCAAGCGCTGTTGCAGCAACCAGTCTGCATAATCAGTCAAATCACCATCAAAGGTTTCCACCTTTTGCTGCGACACCAACCACAAACTATCACACACCGTTTTCAACAAATGTCTATCATGCGACACCAAAACCATCGCCCCTTCAAAGCTTTGCAACGCCATGGTCAAAGCCAAACGCATATCCAAATCAAGGTGGTTGGTCGGCTCATCCATCAACAGTAAGTTCGGCTTTTGAAATACCAACAGCGCCAAGACCAACCGCGCCTTTTCCCCACCTGAAAACGAAGCAATAGGCTCAAGCGCCATATCCCCATGAAAAGCAAAACCACCCAAAAACAACCTCGCTTCTTTCTCCGATAGATCAGCATTTAAAGCAAACAAGTGTTGCATTGGCGAAGCTTTCGCATCGAGTTGTTCCAACTGATGCTGGGCAAAATAACCAATCCTTAAACCTTTGGATATTACCACCTTGCCTGTTGTCGGCAGCGTTTCACCTGCCAATAACTTAATCAATGTCGATTTCCCTGCCCCATTAGGACCAAGCAAACCAATTCTATCATTGGGCAGGAAACTCAGGGATATATGTTCTAAAATATCTCTATCACCATAACTGAAATTAACTTTCTGTAATTGTAACAAAGGGTTAGGCATATAACCTGTGCTTTCAAAGGCAAAAGAGAATGGCGAATCCACATGCGCTGGTGTTATCATTTGCATACGTTCCAATGCTTTGATGCGGCTCTGGGCTTGTTTGGCTTTGGTGGCTTTGGCTTTAAAACGCGTGATGAAGCTTTGCATGTGTTCAACTTCGCGCTGCTGCTTTTCATAGGCTGATTGTTGTAAGGCAAGTTGTTCGGCACGGCGTTGTTCAAAGGCAGTGTAATTACCTGTATAAAGGTTGATTTTCTCGTGTTCGAGGTGAGCAACGGAGGTGATTGTACTGTCCAAAAACTCCCTATCATGCGAAATCAATAACAAGGCACCTTGGTAGTTTTTCAGCCATTTTTCCAACCACAATACTGCTTCCAAATCCAAATGGTTGGTCGGCTCATCCAAAAGTAAAACATCAGAACGGCACATTAAAGCCTGTGCCAAGTTCAAACGCATACGCCAACCACCCGAAAAGCTGGAGACGGGCAACACTTCTTGTTCCGACTTAAACCCAAGCCCCTTCAGCAGCTGCCCTGCCCTTGCTCTAGCCTGATAACCACCAATCGCATCCATACGCTCATGCAATTTAGCCAAAGCAATGCCGTCTTGTTTGTTTTCTGCCGCGCTCACTTTTTCTTGCAAAGCAGACAGCTCCGCATCACCCAACATCACATAATCCACGGCCGCCATGCCCAAAGCAGGTGTTTCTTGTGCCACATGTGACATTGAAAGCTTGCTTTTACAGCGAAATTCACCCTTATCTTCTTCTAGCCTACCCAAAATCAAGGCAAATAATGATGATTTTCCCGTACCATTGGCTCCTGTAATGCCAATATTGTCTTTAGCGTGAATGGTTAAGCTGAAATCGGCAAACAACACCTTTTTGCCACGGCGAAGGGTGACTTTATCAAAATAAATCAATTAAAGTTGGCTGCTACGTTGCCTTAATAGGTGATCTGCAAGGGTTAATGCCAACATGGCTTCGGCAATCGGTACGGCACGAATACCCACACAAGGGTCATGGCGACCTTTGGTGATAATTTCAGTTTCATTGCCATGAATATCAATCGTCGGGCGTGGTGTTAAGATGGAAGATGTGGGTTTAAGCGCCATGCGCACATGGATGGTATCACCATTGCTGATTCCGCCCAAAATACCACCTGCATGATTGCTCTGAAAACCATTTTTGCGTATCGCATCGCCAAATTCAGAGCCTCTTGCCTCAACACAAGCAAAACCATCACCAATTTCAACACCTTTCACCGCCTGAATGCTCATCATGGCTTTTGCCAAGTCTGCATCCAACCTATCAAACACAGGCTCACCCAGTCCAGCCAACATATTGGTGGCTTGTACAGTGACTGATGCACCAATGGAGTCGCCTTTTTTACGCAACTTATCCATGAATTCAGCCATTTTTTCGGCTGCAGCTGCATCAGGGCAGAAAAATGGATTATTGCTTATCTCATCCTGAGAAAAGTGTTCAGGGTTGATGCGCACAGGTCCAATTTGATCCACCCATCCTGCAATTTGAATGCCTGAAACTGCCAAGAGTTTACGTGCCACCGCACCTGCTGCCACCCGCATCGCAGTTTCACGCGCCGAAGAACGCCCACCACCACGATAATCACGCATACCATATTTTTTCTGAAAGGTATAATCTGCATGACCAGGGCGGAATTTATCTTTAATATCTGAATAATCTTTGCTGCGCTGATCCGTATTACGAATCAATAAAGCAATAGGGCAACCTGTAGTTTCACCCTCAAACACACCCGATAAAATTTCAACTTCATCGGCTTCACGGCGCTGGGTAGTATATTTGGACTGCCCAGGTTTACGCCTATCCAAGTCAGGCTGAATATCCGCTTCGCATAATCCCATGCCAGCAGGGCAGCCATCCACAATGGCAACCAAAGCTTTACCATGCGACTCTCCAGCCGTACTCACACGAAAAATTTGTCCAAAATTAGAACCTGACATGGCTAACCCTCAATATGAACAAAACAGACACTACCCAACGAATCAACATCAAATATATCTTCCCAAACATAACAAACCATCCATAATTGCCTAAC
>JAUZQU010000012.1 GCA_030950835.1 Mariprofundaceae bacterium
AGTTTCTGCATAATCAATTTCTCCAAATATAAACATTGTCAAGATACTATCGCGTACCCACTTGGTATTCAAAAGAGCCGATTTTTTCATGGTTGGTTAGCGCTTAAAAAACAGGCAATGAGCTTGTGCATAACGACTACCTATAAGTAAACATCAATCATACATGTTTTCCACCATATCAGCGTAGGCAGAGCTGATGGCACGGCGTTTTACCTTCATGGTTGGGGTTAAGAAGCCGTTGTTTTGTGTCCACTCTTTGTCCAGCAGTGTGAAGCGTTTGATTTGTTGGTATGATGGTAAGTCATGGGTGCAATGTTGCAGGCGCTGTTGCAACCATGTTTGCACATCTGGATGTTCCAGCCAGTCTGTAGGTAGTGCTGATTGGTGATCGCGCATCCATTTGATTGCCAAGGTGCTGGGTTCAAGTACCAACAGTGCTGAGAGGTAGGGACGTTGCTCACCGATAACCAAGGCTTGTAAAATACAAGGGTCATGTGTTAAATGTTGTTCCACGATGGCAGGTGGCACATTTTCGCCATTGGATAACACCATGATTTCCTTTTTTCTGTCCACAATGCGCACATAACCATCATCATCCAAGACTACGATGTCACCCGTATGCAACCAACCATCGGCATCGATCACTTCTGCGGTGGCTTCATCTTTTTGCCAATACCCAGACATAATGGAAGCTGATTTTGCCAGTAATTCCCCATCATCTGCTACCTTTAAAGTCACCCCAGGCAAGGCAGGGCCGACACTTTCAGGGCGAATGTCTGATTCAGGATTAACACACAACACAGGCGAAGCTTCAGTTAAACCATAACCCGGTAATACAGTGATATTCGCTGCCAATAAAAACTTGGCAATGCTAGGATTTAAAGATGCACCACCTGAAATGAATAAACGTAGATTCCCTCCCATTTTTGCCCTTAATTTGGCGTTGACCACGCTATCAAGCAGGGGGTACAATACTTTTTCCAGTGCAGATAAAGGCTGTTTTTGAAAGACTTTAAGCCCGATGTTTTGAGCGGTATTGAATAGAAATCGTTTGAACAACGAACCTTGTGCCAGCTTGGCTTGTACGCCTGCATAAATCTTTTCATACAATCTAGGCACTGAAATCATGATGGTAGGTCGTGCTTCTGGCATATCACGCAACAATGTCGTCACATCTTCGGCATAGGCGATTTCTGCGCCACTGGCTAAGGGTAAGAAGTGCCCAATGGTGCGTTCAAAAGCGTGGGAAACAGGCAAAAAGGACAGGAATTTATCTGTATCCAATATAGGCACAGCACCCAAACCCGAAGCTACATTGGCCAACAAATTACCATGGCTCAACATCACACCTTTGGGGTGTCCTGTGGTGCCTGAAGTATAAATCAAGGTAGCGAGATCTTGGCGTGTTGGTGTGGGTTGTTGTGGACCTACATCCCAACGGTCATCCCTTGATACAAGCTCCAAATGGGCATCGCTAGGGATAGTTTTGCCCAACTCATCCGCTTTGTCGCTGCCACGCAAAGGTAAAATCAACTGTGCCATATCTTTGATTTTATCATGCTGCTCACCTGGCTCAACCAAAAGTAAGCTGCACCCAGCATCTGTAAATACATATTGTACTGCTTCGGCGGGGTCAGTGAAATATGCAGGTACGGTCACCCCACCAATGCGTAAAATGGCTAAATCTGCAATGAACCACTCCACACTATTATGCCCCAAAATACCAACCCTATCACCTGTTTTCACTCCCTTACTTTCCAACCAAGCAGCTACCCTTAAAACACGCTGTTGTATGGTGATGCGGTTCAAAGTCTTCCAGCCTGATGCAGTGCGGTAGGATAACATGGGCTTTTCCATCCAATGGCTGGGGGAGTGCAACAATAAGTCAGACAAACAGTTTGCTTGTGTTACAAGTTCAAGGGCAGGGGGGGCTTTTGGGTTCATGTTTATCTCCTAGATGGTATATAAGCGGCTCAGATTTTCGGGCACGTTTAAATCGTGTGCTGCAATAGCTTGGGCGAGTTCTTCTTGGGGACGTTGGGTATAATAAAACAACAAACCACCACGAAATGGAGGGAAACCCATACCATAAATCATGGCGGCATCGAACTGCTCTAAAGAAGTGTCTTCATTTTCTTGTAAATACAAACACGCTTCCACCAACATCGGCAATAAACAGGCATCGACGATACTTTGGTCTTGCATTGCTATTGCATGTTTGGTGCTCGCATACTTATGCATAACTTGATGTGGGCTGCGCTTTTTAGCTTGATGTATATAAAAACCTTGCCCTGATTTTACGCCCAAATGACCACCTTTCACCACATCTTGTAACCATGAAGGCAATTGCATACGTTCGCCAAAGGCTTCACCCAAATGCGCACCTACATGGCAGCAAATGTCCAAGCCAACTTGGTCGGCAAGGTGCAAAGCGCCCATGGGCATACCAAAAGATTTCAATGCCGAATCAATATGTTCCACCGTTTGCCCTTGTTCAAACAAGGTGATTGCAGCTGACATATACGGCATCAAACAGCGGTTGACCAAGAAACCAGGGGTATCAGCGGCAATGATGGGGTATTTCCCCATATTGGCAGCCAGTGCGGCAGCTTTATGCAGGGTGGCTTTGCTGGTTTTTGCCCCTGCGATGACTTCTACCAAAGGCATTTTGGGTGCAGGATTAAAAAAGTGTAAACCTGCCATACGTTTGGGGTGGTTGAGGTCTTGTTGTTGGGCAGTAATCGAAAGTGAAGATGTGTTGCTTAATAACAAGGTATCTTCAGGTACAGCAGCTTCCACATCGCGCCAGAGTGCCTTTTTAATGTCTATATCTTCTAAAATTGCTTCAATCACCACATCGGTATTGTGCAAACCGCTTTTGTTTTGCACAGGGCGAATCCACTGCAATCTGCGGGGCTCACGTTTGGCAAACTTCGCCGCAGCCTTTAAACCACGTCCCAAGACTTGGCTGTTCAAGTCATGTAAATCCACTTGTCCAAGCTTGGTGCATACCCAAGCAATGCCACTGCCCATGATACCTGCACCAAATACGGCAACTTTTGGCGATTTATCCTCTTTGGCGAGCAGTTTTCGCCCTTTTTTCACGGCATCTTGGTTTTTCAAGCTCTCACCAAGAAAAAATACCCGAATCAGGCTCTTACACGTCTTTGTTGTGGCTAAACTAGCTAAAGATTTTGCCTCATGGTTGTATGCAATATCATCACTTACGCCGTAAATCTTCTCCAATAGGCGTAAAGTAGCTGGAATTGCTGGGTAAGTTTGTTCTAAATCCAAGTGACTAAACTTTTGCTGTGCTTTTTTCATTGCCAAGTGAAAAAATAAACGCCGCACAGGATAAATACGCAACCACCATGGTTTCTGCTTGCGCTTTGTGACACCTTTTTGACGCATCAGGGCAATTGCAGCGTCAATTTTTTCAGGGTAACAGGTCAAATCCACCAAACCAGCCCGTTTTGCCGCTTTTAATGGCAATATTCGCCCTGTCATAATCATATCTATAGCTTTTAACCAGCCCACACGTTTGGGTAAACGCACACAACCACCAAATCCAGGGTGAATACCAATCTTGATTTCAGGCAGGGCAAACTGTGTTTTCCCATGTTCTACAGCGATGATGGCATGACATGCCAATGCCAACTCCAAACCACCACCCATACATGAGCCTTGTACCACCGCTATGGTTGTTGCCGATAAAGCTTCTATTCTTCGGCAAAGCAACTGTCCGCGTTTTGCCATAGCGACGGCGTCTTGTTCATTTTGAACATCTGCAATCATGCTTAAATCCGCGCCAGCAATAAAGCAGTTGGGCAGGGAGCTTAAAAAGACCACGCTATCTACTGTCTCTTGTTCTAAGGCATCGAGATGTTTTTCAAACTGCGTCAAAAATGCCTCGTCCATGATGTTGACAGACTTATCGCTGCGGGAAAAGGTGAAACGTACTTCACCATGGGATGCTGTTTTCTGAATTAATGTTGGCATGGTTCAACCCCCAACAATACAGCGCCACCTTGCCCGCCACCAATACATAACGAGGCTAAACCTAAGCCGGATTGTAAGTCATTTTGCTGTTCTTCTTGCAGTTGTCTTAAAGTGCTTAGAATCAACCTTGCCCCCGTCATACCTACAGGATGCCCCATGGCAATCGCGCCACCTTTGATATTTAAACGGGACATATCAGGCGCACCGACTTGGCTTTGTTCCAATACTTTCAACGTTGCCAATACTTGTGCTGCAAAGGCTTCATTGATTTCAACCCTGTCCATGTCTTGCATGCTGAGGCTATGATGTAATAAGAGTTTCTCGCTGGCGTACGCAGGGCCTAAACCCATGCGTTTGGGATCACAGCCTGACCATGCCCAATCATGCACATAACCCAAAATATCCCAGCCTTCTGCCTCGGCTTTTCCCTTATGGCTTAATAACAAGATGGTTGCTCCATCGGTCAGTTGTGAGCTGTTTCCAGCAGTGACTGTACCCAAAGGACGGTCAAAAGCGGGAGAGAGCTTTGCCAAAGCTTGCATAGATTGTTCGGCACGAATGCCTTGATCACCCGTAATACCCTTAAATTGAGGCGCTGCGTACAATGTCATCACTTCTTGTTCATACCAGCCAGACTGCCAAGCAGCGGCAGCTCTTTGATGGCTTTGCAGGGAAAACTCATCTTGCTGCTGACGTGAAATGTCATATTCTCGTGACAAAAGTTCGGCAGTTTGCCCCATATTCATAGAGACTGTGGGGTCGGTGAGCCCTTCCATTAAAGCGATGCGTGGTTGCCATGGTGCTTGGACAATCTTCAACAAAGCCTTTATTTTCCCTTGTATATGACGCGCTTTTTGTAAGTCTGATAAGGCTAACCTCAATTTATCGTGCAATAAAAATGGTGCATGACTCATCGACTCCACACCACCTGCCAAGACCACATCTGCCTTGCCCGCTTGAATCATCTGCGCAGCGTCAGTGACGGCCTGCATACCAGAAGCGCAGTTACGATGTACTGTATACGCTGGAATATGTTGAGGAATATGCGATGTTAAGGCAATGACCCGCGCAATATTGGGTGCATCAGCTGGTTGAATCACATTGCCCATAATCACGTGATCAAGTTGTTCTACAGGAAAAGATTGTTGGGCTAAAAGTTCAGCTATGACCAAACTTGCCAAGTCCACGGCGCTCACCTTAGACAATTCGCCACCCATCTTAGCCAAAGGTGAACGTAAACCTGCAACCACTACAATATCTCGTTTAGCCATGAGCTCTCCTTGGCAATATTCAACACTTGATGCCATTCATTTCAAGCTAGAACGACCATACATAATCAATAGCCGATAACGGAGGTTGGTGCAAGTTTGGGAAATAAGTTAGGTGTACAAGTTAGGTGTAAAATAAAGGCAAAAAAAATCGGCCTGACCAAGTGCAAAGGGGGGGAAGGGAGGGAGCACAAGGTCAGACCGATAACAATGTGGTATTGGGGATACCACATCAAAAACATCAATATGATGTATTCAAATATAACTAAGCAAAGCTGATGCCAATTATGATGGGGGTGTGTCTTTAGCGTTGTTTTTAGGGTTACTCTGCTTCTTTTGAATATTTTGCGGGCAGTTTTTTGCGTTATGATGTGGGTAAGGTTTGAAAAATACCCATAAAACCACCGCCGCAATCAAGATGAATAATAACAGTTCAATGAGCCCAATCATTTGCGACACCTTTTTTATGGATTTCTATGGCTTTGACGCATCAAGGCTAGTTTTCCATTGATGAACAACCCCACTTTATAGTTGAACCTTGCCATATCATGGATACAAAGATAGATGATATCATAAGGTGTACACATAAGGCATATTCCAACGCATGTTTGCTGCTGTCAAGCATCAACGAAGTGATATGAGCGCAAAGTAACCCAGAAAATGCGTGTTTTTGGCAGATTTAATCATTTGGACTAGCAAGTGGGTTGGCTTGATTGCTGATATAGCTCAATAGAACATCCCATATACCTGTTCACGCATGTCTATTTTGAGCTGATATTGAAGGCTTGGTGTGAATATAACTTGCACCTCGTTTGTTGCTTCTTTAACCTGCCGCAGTTCTATTGATATACTGCTTTTTTATTTTCGAGGTTTCTCTATGTTAGAATCAATGCGTAAACATGCAAAAGGTTGGTTGTCCAAGGTCATACTTGGTGCCATTATTTTAGCTTTCTCACTGTGGGGTGTGGAAGGTTATTTTTCGGGCAATCAAATTGAAACGGTGGCAGAAATTGATGGCGAAATCATCAACAATGTTGATTTTGAAGTCACTTACAACCGCCAGCTAAGCAATTATAGTAATATGTTGGGGGAGCAGTTCAACAAAGAACTCGCAGCTCAACTTGGCGTGAAAGATGAAACAATACAAACCATGATTAACCGTCGTTTGATGTTGATTGAAGCCCAACATTTAGGTTTGGTGGTGCCTGATACGGCAGTGATTGGCACTGTACAATCCAACCCTTCCTTTCAAGAGCAGCAACAGTTTAATGCTGCACGTTATCAAAATCTGACCCGTCAAATGGGTTTTAGAACGGTGCGTGACTATGAAGATTACCTGCGGGTCAATATGTTGATTGATACTTTGCAAAAGTCGGTGACAGAAACTGCAATGGTGAGTGATGAAGAAGTCAAAAAGCGTTTTCAAGCGAAATTTGAGAAACGTGTCTTGTCGGCTTTGATTGTGAACCCTGATGACCTGATAGATGGTATAAAAGTGAGCGATGATCAAGCACGCGATTGGTATGATAACCATGCTTCATCGTATCAATCTGCATTACAAGTGGACTTTCAAGTTGTCGAAATCAAAGGCGAAGATTTAACAGATATGATGGTGACTGAAGATGATATTACTGCTGCTTATGAAGCAAGGTTGGCGGAATATACGGTCGCTGAAGAGCGTAAAGCATCGCATATTTTGCTGCGTGTGGCGCAAGATGCATCGCAAGATGTGCTGCAAACCGCGCAAGATAGGCTTGAAGTGGCACAGCAACGTTTGGCTGCAGGCGAAAGCTTTGCCGATGTGGCAAAAGATATGTCGGATGATGTGACAGCAGCTGAAGGTGGCAGTTTAGGCTTCTTTAAACGTGGCATGATGGTGGATGCGTTTGATGTGGTTGTTTTTGAGCAATTACAAGCAGGTGAAATCAGTGATGTGGTGCGTACACAGTTTGGGTTGCATTTGGTCAAGCTCGAAGCGATTCAAGAAGCACAAGTAAGCGCTTTAGCAGATGTGCGTGATGCGTTGCAAGTGCAAGTATTGTTGCAAAGCCAAGCTGATGAGGCATTTCGTTTAAGAGAAGAGCTGGATGATGCTTTGGGTATGGAAGAGTCGTTGCAGGATGCGGCTTTAAGTGTGGGTTTGCAGGTGCGTGAATTGGGCGTATTGAGCATTCAAAATGCTTTGGCTGAACCGTTGTTCAGTGCTTCATCCGAATTATACAAGTTGGCGTTTTCTGCTTCGGCAACTGACCCTGTGGATATCATTGAAGTGGCAGAAGGGCATTATGTGGCATTACAGGTGAAGCAGCGTTTTGAGCCTGATACGTTACCTTTTGCAGAGGTGGTGGCGAAGGTTTATGCCGATGTGCGTGTGGATGAATCGATCAAACAAGCGCAAAAGATGGCTCAAGACATACTTACTGCAGCACAAGCTGGTGATGCCATTGATACTTTGGCACAAAAGTTCTCTCAGCCTAAATATATGGCAAAACCTGTGTTGCGCAGTGGCGAAGGGGACGATGCAACATGGTTGTCTGCGGATGTGTTGGCAGCAGCGTTTCGTACGCCACAAGGTCAGTGGTTAGGTGTTCATGTGCAAACGGCACAAGGCGTGGCAGTGGTGTATGTGCAAGATGTACAAGCAGCAAACGATGATGCTTTTGCTGATGCCGCAGCTGCAGTGCGTGAAGAAGCGGTAAAAGCCAAGGGCGCGGTGCGTTTTGCGCGTTGGATGGCAAGTGTGCGTGATCGCCATGATATTGTAATTAATCAGCGTGTATTGGGTCGTTATTGAGCAGGGAAACCTGTAGCAGAGCGTGATTTAAAGGGTGTCTCGTGCTGTTTTTATCACAGCAACGGATACGGGTGCTGGTAAAACATGGGTGACCCAACATCTGTTGCGCTTGCTGTTGCAAAAGGGCGAGGATGTCCAAGCTTTAAAGCCGATTGCCAGTGGTATGCTGCCTTCGGGTCTGAATGAAGATGTGGACATTTTACTCTCTGAACAGCCCCATAAAACGCAGCCTATGCTTAATTTTCATACCTTTTCAAACCCTGTTGCGCCAGCCATGGCAGCACAGCTTGAACAACATACCTTGGATCAAGAAACTCTGGCACTTTGGTTGCAACAGCAACGTCAACAGCAGCAACTGACGTTGATTGAAGGGGTTGGCGGCTTGATGGTTCCTTTGGGCGTGGCTGGGCAAGAGACATGGCTTTTAAGCGATTGGATACAAGATATACCTGATGTAGATGTATTGCTGGTGGTGCCTTTGCGCTTGGGTTGTATGAATCAAGTGTTGTTAAGCTGTTCTTTGCTGGCAAGCCTGAATATCACGCCTATATGTTTACTTTTTAATGATATAGATCAGCAAGGTGAGGCTGAAAAAACAATGGCTCTTTTAAAGCCATGTTTAAGTCGGATTTTTGACACATTACCCCCACTCATTGCCGTCCAACATAGGCAAGATTTAAGCCAACTCTATCCCATATTGGAAACACGTTGATAGGCTGTTTACTTTCTTGTTGAATCAACGAGAATTGCGCCTGTTATGAACGAACCTGAAAACAATAAAGTTAAAATTGCTTTAGAAGCAAGCTTAAGGCTGCACCCTAAAAAGGTGGAGTTGGGTCAAGCTGAGCTGTTGACAGATGCGCTGTTGCACCCATTTGATGATTTGGACAGGCGTTTAAACATGCATATTTCAGGTGCTAAAGGTGGGGAAAAGCTGCGTAAGGGTATGCAGGCATACTTATCGCGCCTGAATTCTAATCCAATGATTCCTTTGCATTTCCGCTTAAAAGTGTTGAAACGTTTTGAGGAGCAGCTTGACCTGTTTGATGCGGAAATGACGGCGGCTGTATTAAATGCGCATAAAATTGGCATTGATATGGTGCAAAAAGAAGCGTTAGAAGAGCCTGCTTATTATCGTATTTTGGTGGACATGGTATCCCATGCGATTGAGCTGGCTGGTCGTTTGATGCGGGACACTTTGGGCTCTTATGAACCGCCAGCTGTGATTACGATTCGTCAGGTGTTTGATTTGATGCGTTTGGGCATGATTGTATTGCCTGAATTAAGTGAGAATGCCCAAAAAGAGAAAAAACGCCTGCATTTGTCTATTGTACGGTATGAATTGTTAAGAAACTTGGATTTTTATAGTAAAACTGTGTTGCAACAAGCTATGATGTTGGATGAACTGAACCATCATATCAAGATATTGAGCCCTTCTTATTTGCCTAAAGAAGA
>JAUZQU010000120.1 GCA_030950835.1 Mariprofundaceae bacterium
ATCCAAACACAACGCACCACCATCGCCTGTGCAAATATGGGCATTGGTGGTCGTTTTAAAGATACGTCCAGCCCCACCTGTAGCTAAAATGACTGCCTTGGCTTGAAACAAGTGGTATTCACCCTTGCCAATGTCCCACGCCATCACGCCATGACAAGCACCATCTTCCATAATCAGGTTGAGGGCGAAAAACTCTTCGTAAAAATGTGTACCCACTTTTAAATTTTGTTGGTACATGGTGTGTAAAATCGCATGACCTGTACGATCAGCAGCTGCACAAGTACGCAAAGCTTGCCCGCCTTCACCAAACTCCTGCGATTGCCCACCAAAAGCACGCTGATAAATCTTACCATCCTCATTGCGCGAGAAGGGAACACCTTGATGTTCCAGCTCTTTGACCAACTGCGGTGCAGCCCTGCACATATATTCAATGGCATCTTGGTCGCCCAAATAATCCGCACCTTTGACCGTATCATACATATGCCAATGCCAATGATCAGGCACCACATTGCCCAAAGCCGCATTCATGCCACCTTGTGCTGCCACCGTATGTGAGCGCGTAGGCAATACTTTGCTGACCACTGCCACTCTATGTCCAGCTTCAGCCAGCTGTAAGGCGCAGCGCATACCCGCACCACCTGCTCCAATAATCACCACATCATGGTGATGATGTTCTACATCTTCGGTTGATAAATAACCCATTATATTTCTCCCCACACCATAGATAGGTGCGTACATGCCACACATAAAAAATTGTAACTCACTTCTGCCCAAATCACATAAGCAGCATAACCACCTATAAATATCAACAATAATAAAATGAGGTTAAGCAGGATGACGCGACCCGCAGCAAAATGGATATAATCTTCGATAATCACCTTTAAACCTGTCCACAGATGCATGGCTAAAGATAATAATAGAATACTACATAAAATTTTACCTGAAGGGTGGGTAAGCCATTGATTTAAGGTGAAGTAGTTTACTTTCCCAAAATAAACAGCGAGAAAAATACCAAACAAGGCAGGCAAGAATAATAATAAAGCCACCGCACTGATGCGCTGCCAATACCAATCATGAAAACCTGTGTGGGCTGCGCCTAAATCATGTTCTTTGTTCATAAAGCCACCGCCAAGACAATCGCTAGGGCCAGGGTTGCCAGCCAGACTAGCTTGGCGGATAAACGCATCATAACACGCGACTCACCATAACCCATGTCCAAACATAAAAAGCGAATACCATTGAGTATGTGGTATAATAATGAAGTGCAAGTCAGCCAGACAAGCAGCTTACCTAAAGGGCTATGCAACCATGTCATGGCATAGACAAAATCCACCATATTATGGGACATAGTGAGCAATAACCATATCAACGCAGGAATCAATAGCAGCAGCAACATACCACTAGCACGGTGACAAATGCTGGAAAGCATGGTCAGTCGCCAACGGTATATACTTAATCGGGGGCTTATTGGTGGTGTGTGTTGATGTGTTGATGTGCGCATCCATCTCTCCATGATTACTGGTTTTTGATTCTATTTCATAGTTATTATAATTGTATTAGTAGCACAAAATAGACCAAGGTTACAATGTTTAAGATGATACATGTTGAAAATATGCTGAAATCGCCCAAGCTTGCAGCAGTAGTATTGAATGTGAGTAGCGATATATAAGGGGTTTTCATGGCTGAATTACAATGTATTTTATGGGATGTCGATGGCACATTGGCAGATACTGAACGTGATGGGCATAGAGTTGCCTTCAATATGGCGTTTGAAGAAGCGGGTATGGCTAGGCGCTGGGATGTAGAGACTTATGGCGAGTTGCTTAAAGTCACAGGTGGCAAAGAGCGCATGTTATTTGACATTGAGCGTGGTGGTATGCCAGAAATTCCGTATGCAACTATCGCGGCGCTTCATGCGCGTAAAACCATACATTACCAAGCATTGATTGCGGAGGGTTTGATTCCATTGCGTGCTGGTGTGCTGCGTTTATTGGAAGATGCGTATGCCGCTGGTATCACCTTAGGCGTTTCGACGACCACTACACCATCCGCCTTGGATGCTTTGATTGAACATTCTTTGGGCAAAGAGTGGTTCGACCGTTTTGCGGTGCTTGCAGCAGGTGATATTGTGCCCAATAAAAAACCAGCACCTGATATTTATACTTATGCGATGGAACAACTGGGCGTACAAGCGGAAAATACGCTGGCTTTAGAAGACTCGGGGAATGGTTGGTTGTCGGCACAGGCTGCGGGTTTGAAATGTGTAGTGACCATCAATGATTATACTGCAAATCAAGATTTTAAGGGTGCGGACTTGGTGGTTTCTGAGTTTGGTGAAGCCAATCGTGATGCGATTGATGTGTTGGCGAATAAACAAAATTTAAAGGATGTACATCATGTCACTTTGGCGCATTTACAAGCGATTGTGAAGGCTTAATTTGGGCTCTTTTGAATACCAAGGAATAAAGCAGAAAAGTATGCTTTAATGAAGATAAGGAATAAAACTATGGAACTATTTGATAGCCATTGCCACATTGATTTTGAACAATTTGATGAGGATAGAGATGATGTGTTTGTGCGTATGCAAGAAGCTGGGGTGTCGCGTATTGTCGCTGTCGCGGTGGAGCTTGAACAAACACCTCGCCTGCTGGACTTGGTAGAAAAGCGGGATGGAGTGTGGTTTTCAGTGGGGGTGCATCCTAACCATGAAGTGGCAGAAGAGCCTACGGTGGCGCAGCTTTGTGCCTTGGCAAAACATGAGAAATGTGTAGCCATTGGTGAGAGTGGCATGGACTTTTTCCGTCATCATGTTGAGCCAGAAGTACAAGAGGCACGTTTTCGCAGCCATATTCAAGCAGCACATATCATGCAAAAACCAGTGATTGTCCATATGCGTGATGCAGACGAAGTGACATTGCGCATTTTAGACGAAGAAAATATTGCAGGTTGTGGTGGTATTATGCATTGTTTCTCATCGACTTGGCAGGCAGCCAAAGCTGCGCTTGATATGGGTATGTCCATCTCCTTTTCAGGCAATGTGACCTTCAAAAACAACCAAGCCCTGCGCGATGTTGCCGCCAAAGTCCCTGAAGATATGTTCCTCATCGAAACCGACTCGCCATATTTAGCACCAGTACCCAAACGCGGCAAAAGAAATGAGCCTACATATGTGCAACATGTAGCCGAATGTCTTGCCGAGGTGCGCGGTGTTTCGCTAGAACACATTGCCAAGGTTTCAACGCACAATGCCTTGCAACGTTTTCATATCAAGTTGTGATATTTTAACTTTCCCTGATATCGAGGGTGACACCTTTTGATCTGTGAATATCCAATCGGGTTAATCACTTGAGACATTACCCACTGCTTCTTCCAAGCTTGGCTTTGTTGCTGGGTGTGGTGTTGGCGCGGTGGGATGTGGTTTCGTTAGGCTGGTTGGCTGTGGTTTTGCTGTTTTGCTTGCTGCTGTGTTTCTACTGGCGAAAAACATGGTTGTATTGCGGTGTTTTTGGTGTGTTGTATGGTTTGAGCAGTGTGGTTTGGGATGTGCAGCGGGTGGCTGTGGAACCATCTTGGCTGGGGCATAAAATCAATATCACTGCCCGCATTCAAGAGGTGCGTGAAGGCAAAAGTTATACCCGCTTGCGTTTAAAAGATATTCATCGCCAAGATGGGGCGGTGTTGGCTGGTTTGGCAGATGTTTATGTTTACCGCAATCGTTTTGCTTTTTCACCTGATATGCGCATTCAAACACGGGTTAAGTTTCATACGCCGCATAATAAACTTAACCCTGCTGGTTTTGATTATGAAAGTTACTGTTTTGGGCAACATATTGCGGTATTGGGCAGTGTTTCAGGTGAGATTCAAGTGCTGCAATATAAACCATCATGGTTAACGCAATTACGCGGAAAAATCTATGCAGCTTTGGCAACGGTGGATGATGAAGCCAAAGGTGTTTTAACGGCCTTATTACTTGCCGATAGAAACGGTATTCCTTTAGCCATTGATGATGCATTTGCTGCTAGTGGCGCAACCCATTTATTGGCGATTTCGGGTTTACACATTGGTTTGGTTGCAGGTTGGGGATTTGTGTTGTGTTGGTGGTTGCTGACACGGCGTGAGAACTGGATTGTCTGCCTGCCCATTCGGGCTTTAGCCTTGAGTTTTGGGGTGTTGTTGGCGATAAGTTATGCCACTTTAGCCGCTTGGCCTATTCCTGCGCAGCGGGCAGTGTTGATGTTGTTGGCAGGGGTGTTTGCATGGTGGTTTAGGGCGCGACAAGTACCCTTAAATACCATGTTGGCAGCGTTGATATGTATTGTATTGTTTGATCCAGCATCGGTATTGTCGGTCTCGTTATGGTTATCCTTTGCGGCAACCACAGCCTTGTTGATTTGGGCAACATCCACAGCCCAAAAGAGTCAAAATATCATGCAAACGGTCTATTTTTGGTGCAAAGGCATGATGGTGGTCTCTCTGGTGGCTGCATTGGCGACTTTGCCCTTGATTGCGATGGTATTTGAGCGTTTTCCTGTATGGAGTTTGTTGGCAAATGCTTTGCTCGTGCCTATGTATGCCTTATGGATTTTACCCTTGGCATTACTTGGAGAGTTGGCGGCTGTATTGGGTTTGAGCAGTGTCGCAATACAGGTGTTCGATTATGCAGCCATGGGCGTTCATGTGGCAAACAGCTTGTTATTATGGATGTATGACTTACCAGCAGGACACCTTTGGTTACGCGCGGACTTACCCCTATATCATGCCTATTTGGCGCTTATGTTGCTTTTTTGCGGCATATTGTGGTTAAAACAACGAAAACGCATCGCTATTGCCTTGCTTAGCTGCACTTTATTCATGTATAGCAATTTTTTATTAAACAATAAGCCACAAAACATAGACACCTTGCATGTGTGGGATGTTGGGCAAGGCTCTGCTGCGATGTTGTCGTTTTCGGGTTTTCGTTTATTGCTGGATGTGCCTGGTAAACGTGGCAGTAAGTTCAATGGGGGTACGACTGTCGCCGAGAATTTGCGCGCCTTGGGTATACTCGATGTGGATGCCATCGCCTTAACCCATGCCCAATCGGATCATGCGGGTGGTATTTTACGTTTATTAGCCTCGTTGAATGGGGTCAAGGAATTATGGTTGGCAGATGTGCCTGATAACCATGAATATGCAACGATAACACAGGCAAGCAAGATCATTGTAGCCCAAGGTGGTCATGTGCGTTGGCTGAAAAAAGGCGATGTAATGACATTTGGCAAGGCAGGCGGTGCAGCTGCAACTATTGAGGTGTTATGGCCACCGCAAGGTTATGATCCAAGTAATGGCAACAACACTTCGCTGGTCTTGGCAGTACGTTTGGCGACTGGGCAACGTTTATTGCTGCCTGGCGACATGCAAAAACAAGTCGAACGTCAAATTACAGCTGATTTAAGACCTTTTGAGGTGTTGTTGATGCCGCATCATGGCAGCAAAACCTCCAGCACAGCAGCTTTTGTCCAAGCCGTGCGACCCGAAGTGGTGATTGCGCAAACAGGTTATCGTAATCATTATGGGTTTCCCAAAGCGGAAGTCGTGGCGCGTTATTTAGCTGTGGATAGTGAGATATTGAATACTGCGGATGGTGCGGTGCAGCTATCTTTTGCCGCAGATGAGATACAAGTGCAACAATGGCAGGTTGAGGGCGTGAAAAAAAGGCATGTCATTCAGGGCTTGCTGGATAAGTTATGGTAATGCTGCGTACAGGTAATGCCACTGTTTTAAGGCGCACCATGCACAATATCACGCATATTTTCATCGGTTTCTACGGCTCGCCAGCGGCGGTGCATCCATAACCATTGTTCGGGTTGGGTGCGAATCATATCTTCAAAGCTGGCACAAGCTGCTGTCATCACGGCGATGTCGTTGGCAGCTTTATCTTCGGTGGTGTGTGGTGCTGGGATGCGCCAAAAGCGGAGTTTAAATTGAAAACCATGGTTGATACGTTCCAATGCCATGCCAACCATAGGGGTGTTGTTTTTATGCACAAAAGGTGCTGGTAAAGGGGTAGTGCTGGCGATATGTCCTAAAAAAGGGGCTAAAATACCATTTCCAGCCCCCATATGTTGATCCAAAGCGACAATGACACACTGGTTTTCCTTTAAAGCGCTGAATAACCAGCGTAAACCTTTGCGGCGCGAATGCATGGTGGTACCAAAACGACTGCGTGCTTGCTGGGTGAAGGTATTGAGCTTGCCTTGATTGAGTGGGCGGTAAATAGTAGATGTGGCAATGCCCAACATGGAGGGTAATAAACCCATCAACTCCCAATTGCTGTAGTGTGAAGCCATGAGAAACACACCTTTGTTTTCAGCAAGGGCTTGATGCAATATATCTTCACCTTCAATGCTGACAGAGCGTAACAAATCTTCTTTTGAACGCATGAATACCCGTGGAATCTCCAGCAAAGTATGACCCACTTGCACAAATGAAGCTTTGGCAATACAAATGCGCTCACTTTTCGCTTTTTCAGGGAAAATACGGGCTAGATTACGCAAAGTGGTATGACGATGTCCACGATCCAAGTAGTAAAACAGGTAACCCAAGGCTGTGCCCATCATATGTAAGATAAAGATGGGAGTTTGACTTAAAAGATAAAAGCTAAAACGCAGCAAAGCAGTTTACTGCGGTAAAGGTTTCGCCTCATCAATCAACATCACAGGAATATCATCATGAATCGGGTATTCCAAAGCGCATTTTTCACAAATTAAACCTGTATTATCACTGTTATATACCACTTTATCCTTACATTTCGGACAAGCTAATATAGCAAACAAATCTTTATCAATCATGGCGGTCTCCATTGCAGTATGTCAGAAGGGCTACCTCCTGCTGCATCGCCCAAGCATAACCATGATATGCTTGGGATGAAACATCCGCTTGAGCCACAGCCCTGTTTCGTCCATGCTTGCTGTTATGAAACAGCTACAAACAACACTTATTTTACAGCCCAAAGGGCGTGGTTTCATCAATATGACTGCTGAAATACAGGCATGGCTTGCTGATTGTCATGTAAACATGGGGCAACTTACTGTGTTTGTACAACATACGAGTTGCTCTTTAATCATACAAGAAAATGCCGAACCTGATGTGCTTACAGATATGGAAACGTTTATGTCAGGCTTGGTCAAAGATGGTGATTCCAGATTCTTGCACCAAGATGAGGGTAAAGATGATATGCCTGCACATATTCGTACGACTTTAACCCAAACATCTTTAACTATTCCAGTTATACATGGGCAAGCTGCTTTGGGTATGTGGCAGGCAGTGTACCTTTATGAACACCGTTATGCAGCGATGCAGAGAAAGGTGATTTTGCATGTGTTGGGGGAATAAATGAAGAAGCTGACTTACAAAATCCTCAAAAAAGAGCCTTTATCTCGCGGTTTCTTCAAATTGGATGCGTATACACTTGAGCATGATTGCTTTGAGGCTGGTTCGCTGTCTATTCGGCGTGAACATTTGGAGAAAGGCAAGGCGGTTGCGGTGTTGTTGTATGATAAAAACTTGGATGAAGTGCTGCTGATTGAACAGTTTCGCATTGGTCCTGCGGTGCGTGGTGATGAAGCTTGGTTGATTGAAGTGGTGGCGGGTATGGTCGATGAAGGGGAAGACTTGATTACGGCTGCAAGGCGTGAATCCATCGAAGAAACAGGCTATTCGCCTTATGATTTAACCCATTTGGGGCAATATTATGCCACCCCTGGTGGTTCTTCTGAAACCATTGATTTATATTTGGGTTTGGTCAATCAAGGTGAAGCGGTAGGGCAGGGTGGTGGTGTGGCGAGTGAGCATGAAGACATTCGTTCCTTTTGGTTGACGCGGGCTAAAGCGATGCTTTGGTTGCAGCAAGGTAAAATCAATTCAGGTGCGCCTATGTTGGCATTATTGCTGGCTTTTGGTTCAGCAGGTATCATTTGATTCCTTTCATTGCTTGTTAGGACTTTATTCGTAAACTTTGCCCCATGACGAATATAATTGCGGCAACTTCCAAACCTGCCCCACAAGCTTATTTTGGTCGCGCAGACGGCGTTATTCCGATTGCTTCTGCTGGTTATCCCTTCATCATTGCTGATGCACTTGCCACAGCATGAACATGCTGGTGGTGATAAAATCATGGCTGGCAAAACCATGATGGCACGTCGAAAAGTCTAAATAATAGTTAAAAAAGTAGAATAAATCAGTAGAATAAGGGAAAACAAGGTGAAATCATGACGACTACAGTAGAACAACAACCTGTTCGTAAAACCAGGCGACGTGGCATTTATGTCTTACCAAGTGTGTTTACGATTCTGGGTTTGTTATGTGGTTTCTATGCCTTGATTGGCGCGATTCAGGGTGATTATGCCAATGCAGCATGGGCGATTGTGGCAGCAGCAGTATTTGATATGTTGGATGGACGTGTGGCGCGGATGTTGGATGCTGAAACGGCATTTGGTGCAGAGCTTGATTCTTTGTGTGATATGTTGTCTTTTGGTGTTGCGCCTGCGGTATTGGTTTATTTATGGGCTTTGACTTCGTATGGCAAGTTGGGTTGGTTGGCGGCATTTTTGATTGTGGCATGTTCGGCGTTGCGTTTGGCAAGGTTCAATGTGCAGTTGGCAAGCCAAGATAAGCGTTATTTTCAAGGTTTACCCACACCAGCTTTGGCATTGATGATTGCTTCATCCGTATTATTCCATGATGTATTGGCTTTGCAGCCTGTAGGTAGCTTATGGTTGGTTGCGAGCATGGTGCTGGCATGGTTATTGGTGAGCAATGTGCGTTTTGTGTCGGGTAAAGACATTGATTTGAAGAAACAACGCCGTTTTGCGGTGATTACGATGTTATTGGCTGTCATTGTGATGTTAACTGCCTACCCTGAACTGATGTTATTCACGGTATTTTTCTTATATTGTGTGCATGGGCCTGTATTAAGCGTGTGGCAAGGTCAAAAAGCAGCACGAGCGCGTTTACTCAAACGCAAACAGCGGGCGCAACAAAATCCTCAAGGAGCTGAAGATGAGTGATAGATTATACATATTCGATACTACACTTCGTGACGGCGAACAATCACCTGGTTGTTCGATGAATGTCGAAGAAAAATTGCGTATTGCTCATGCTTTGTCTGCCTTGGGTGTGGACATTATTGAAGCAGGTTTCCCTGTGGCATCCCCTGATGATTTTGAGTCGGTATATCGCATTGCTTCAGAGGTGAAAGATGTGACCATTGCTGGTTTGGCGCGGGCAGTGAGCAAGGATATTGAAGGGGTTGCGAAAGCGATTCAACCTGCAGGTGATAGAGGTCGTATTCATACTTTTATCGCGACAAGCCCGATTCATATGCAAGCAAAATTGCGTATGAGTGCGGATGAAGTTGTGGCTCAGGCTGTGGCAGCGGTGAAACAAGCGCGTAACTTGGTAGCAGAAGTAGAGTTTTCAGCAGAAGATGCTGGGCGTTCGGATGATGATTTTTTGTGCCGCATTGTAGAGCAAGTCATTGATGCTGGGGCGAGCATTATCAACATCCCTGATACTGTGGGTTACATGACACCTGATGAATTTGGTTTGAAGATTAAACACTTGCGCGAACGTGTACCCAATGCAGATAAAGCGATATTCTCGGTGCATTGCCATAATGATTTGGGGCTTGCAGTAGCAAACTCATTGGCAGCAGTGGAACATGGTGCGCGGCAAGTGGAGTGTACCATCAATGGCTTGGGCGAACGCGCGGGAAATGCCGCTTTAGAAGAAATCGTGATGATTTTGCGTACCCGTGCAGACAGATACGCGATAGATACGGGTATTGATAGCACTAAAATCGTCAGCACATCCAAATTGGTGGCGCAAATCACAGGTATGCCTGTGCAAGCCAACAAAGCGATTGTGGGCGCGAATGCTTTTGCCCATGAATCGGGCATTCATCAAGATGGTGTGTTGAAACATCAAAAGACCTATGAAATCATGACCCCTGAATCTGTGGGCTGGAATACCAATCGTATGGTATTGGGTAAACACTCTGGCAGAGCGGCGTTAAAGGCGCGGTATAAAACGTTGTCAGTTGAGCTTGATGATGCGCAATTGAAGGTGGTATTTGCGCGTTTCAAAATCTTGGCAGATAAGAAGAAAGACATCTTTGATGAAGATTTACAAGCAATTTTGAGCGAAGATACAGAAGTGGATATGGAGCGGGTGAAGTTGGTATCGTTGCAAGTTACTTCAGGTACGCAAGATGCACCTGTTGCCGCCGTAAAATTGGATATTGAAGGCGTAGAACACGAAGCCACTGCCCAAGGTGATGGCCCTGTTGATGCTGCATTTAAAGCCATTCAATCCTTGGTAGAACCCAACGGTAAGTTGCTGCTTTATTCGGTCAATGCGATTACTGCAGGCACAGATGCTCAAGGCGAAGTGACGGTGCGTTTACAAGATGCAGACAGCATTGTGAATGCCCAAGGCTCGGACACAGATATTGTAGTGGCTTCGGCAAAAGCTTTGATTGCAGCTTTGAATAAGCTGCCCAATATGCATGCTAAAGCAGTACACGCTCAATATTCTGGCGTTTAAATAACAAACAAGGCGACCACCATCTTTATTTTTATGCTGAGACATGATGCTTACTGAACCTACTATTATTGCGTATACAGATGGCGCTTGCTCTGGTAACCCTGGCCCTGGTGGTTGGGGTGTGTGGTTGCGCTGTGGTCAACATGAAAAGGAATTGTGCGGTGGGCAAGCGCATACCACCAACCAACGTATGGAGCTGCAAGCTGCGATTGAAGCTTTAAAGGCACTCAAAAATCCAAGTGCAATCACCATTGTTTCAGATTCTAAATATGTGATTACAGGCATCACGGAATGGATTATTGGCTGGAAAAAAAGAGGCTGGAAGAACAGTAAAAAAGAAGCCGTAGCAAACCGCGAATTGTGGGAAGCTTTAGATATATTGAATCAGCAACACGATGTGACTTGGCAATGGGTCAAAGGACATTCGGGTGATGTGGGTAATGATAAGGCGGATGAACTAGCGCGAGCAGGCATCCCTAAAAAAGAAGTGTAAAAGGAAAAAATAGATGAAAATGATGATAGATTTTTTACCCGTAGCGTTGTTTTTCGGGGCGTATTATGCCGCAGATATTTTTGTGGCAACTGGGGTATTGATAATTGCTTGTACATTACAAACCTTGGCTTTTCGCCTCTGGAAAGGTTATTTTGAGAAATCACACGTGATCACCTTGCTCTTGGTGGCAGTTTTTGGTGGTTTAACCTTGTTTTTGCATGATGAGATGTTCATCAAGTGGAAACCCTCGGTCATCAACTGGTTATTTGCAGTGGTATTCATTGGCAGCATGTGGATTGGTGATAAATCGATTATTCAACGCCTATTGGGTGGGCAAGTGGAGCTGCCTAAGCTGGTGTGGTCTAAGTTGAATGTGGCTTGGGCATTGTTTTTTACCTTCCTTGGTTTTTTAAACCTGTATGTGGTGTACAACTACGATACCGATACTTGGGTGAATTTCAAAATGTTTGGTTTGATGGGTTTAACCTTGGTTTTCATCATTGTAAAAAGCTTGTATATGGCTAAATATATACAAGAAGACGACTCCAACCCCGATAATGACAAGCCACACCACAACGACTGACAAAATTGGTCAGAAGTTGCTTTTTTCACTGCTTTGTCCTCCGTTTCACGTTGGCACGGCGGTTGCTTTAAGACCATTAATGTCGCAAGACAATTAAAATAAATAGGAGATCAATTACATGAAAATTGAATCTAAACAAAAAGGTTTCACCCTGATCGAATTGATGATCGTAATCGCGATTATCGGCATCTTGGCATCGATTGCCATTCCACAATTTGCTTCATTCCGTATCAAAGCATTTAACTCTGCGGCGCAAGCGGACATTAAAAATGGCAACACTGTTATCGAAGCGATTTATTCAGATGTGTTTGAATACCCAGCTAATGCTGTTGCGATTACTTCTGCTAAGTTTAACTGGTCTTCGGATGTGTTCTGGTCAGCATCTAAAGATGTGATGCTTGGTCATGTAGGATCGACTTCCACGTATGGTATCGCAAGTAAACATAAAGCAGGTGACTTGGTTCAGCGTAAAACACGTTTAACTCAGTTTGCAACTGCAGATACCATTGCTGCTGGTACAAACTTGGCTGCAACTGTGTCTGCTACCCAGGTTCCAACTGCAGATTAATTTCAATTTATTATTGAGGAGAAATGGTCAGCATTTGCTGGCCATTTTTTTTGCTGGGGGCTAAGTTGATTCAACTATCAAATGTGCAAAAGAAATATGCTAACCATCGTGTGCTTACGGATGTTTCAGTAAACCTATTGCAAGGGAAAACCTACGGCTTGCTGGGTGGCAATGGCGTTGGCAAAAGTACACTGATCAAAAGTGTAATGAAATTTCTGCAGACCGATGCAGGCTCTATTGATATCCAAGGCAGGTTGGCTTATTTGCCTGAGCAGCCTTATTTACCTGAAAACATATC
>JAUZQU010000121.1 GCA_030950835.1 Mariprofundaceae bacterium
AAAAGTCTATAGCCACCCTTCAAACTTTACTACGGCGCAGCAAAACATGACATGCCCCACCCTTGCTTTGTGCAGCAGGAACTACAGCCAATATAGAAGATGCGTATGCTCCTGAAACCAACCATTGGTATACTGCCGTTTTGAGGATGGGTTTATCTTTAGAGTGCAGCCCTTTACCATGAATAATACAGATTTGACGCTGCTGGTTTTGCAACGCTTGACCTACAAAATCCTGCAAGGCTGCTAAAGCTTGGTTTTGTGATAAACCGTGTAAATCCAACTCAGTTTGAATATCGGCAAGTGCTAGTTTTTTCAGGACTTTAGCCGAAACTCCGCTTACAGAGCGTTGCCACTCGTGATCATTATCCGCTTGCAACATGATTTGTACATCGACGTCCACTTGGTTGTCTGACCTGAAATCAGCATGATCTGCCTGCAATACCAGTTGCGAGGCATGTTGTTTGGGCTTTTGTTGGCTCACCCGCCCTTTTTCTACGGCTAAAGGTTGAACCTGCCCCATCGCTTGGGCAAACAAATCATCTTCGCTCATTTATTCTTGGCGTTCAGGGCGTGACAACAGGGCTTGCACTGCTTTTTCAGGTGATGTTTGACCACTTAATACAGCATAAACCATGTGGGTAATCGGCATTTCAATCTTGTGTAGTTTGGCTAATTGTACCGCAGCAGCAGCCGTTTTTTCACCTTCCACCACTTGCCCAACCTGCACACGCGCAGCTTTTACATCCAACCCCGAGGCCAATGCCATACCCATCTGACGATTACGCGACAAACTGCCCGTACAAGTCAATAATAAATCACCCAAACCAGATAAACCCGACATCGTTTCAGGTTGTCCACCACAAGCTACCGTCAAACGTGAAATTTCCGCAATACCCCGTGTCACCAAGGCCGCCAAGGCATTATGTCCTAAATCCAAACCTTCGGTGATACCCGCAGCAATAGCGATAATATTTTTTAAGGCACCACCCAACGCCACACCCACCAAATCTGTGCTGGTATATACCCTGAAATTTCCATCATCAAAATACATCGCCACTTCATGGGCAAAATCATGGTTGGCAGCGGCAAGGGTAATCGCGGTAGGTTTAGCCATTGCCACTTCTGCGGCAAAGGATGGCCCTGAAAGCAGGCAAGTGCGCGACTCTCCTACAAAACGAATCAACAACTCATCCACCCGCTCTAAAGTCTTGGGGTTAATACCTTTACAGGCGGCAATAATAGGCTGTTTTCCTGAAGCTAACTTCTCTAACGCCACTTCAGCCGCTGCACAAGGTAGTGCCAATACGGTAGCAGTAGACTGGGCTAAGATGTCCGTCAAATCGGCGGCATCTTGCCCCACAACTTGCAAACTATCTGGGAACATTAAATCAGGTAAATACTTCGCATTTTGACGTTGTTGCTGCAACAACTGCGCAGTTTCGGCATTTCTGGCAATCAAATCCACCATTCTACCATGTTTTGCCAAGACCATCGCCAAAGCCGTACCCCAAGATCCAGCACCCCACACACTCACACGTTGCTCTTGTTTGGATATGCTCATTTTGTCACCCCTTGCTGCCTAATATCGCCACGCCTACATCGCCACACCGCTATACCAAGCCCTAAAAACATCAAGCTGAGTATAGGTAAGTCGCCCCATTGTTGGTATAACGTTTGGTGCGTCAATCGTTGATATGAACCACGCAACACCCCCGCTTGCCACCATGGAAGGCTGGCTTGAATCATACCATTGGGTTGGATAATGGCAGTAATACCCGTATTGGCGGCACGCAAAACGTAGCGACCAGTCTCTAAAGCACGCACTTGAGATGCTTGTAAATGCTGCCATGCCGCAGGGCTCTGGTCATACCAAGCATCATTGGTGACCACAATCAACACCTCTGCACCAGCTGCCAAACGCGAGGCGGCTTCTTCAGCAAAGATAGATTCATAACAAATCAAAATGCCCAGCTTCACATCATCGTCCCATAAAATACCATCATCGCTGGCTGGTTCAAAATCACCAATATCAGGCACCAACTTACCCAACCACGGCAACCATGAAGGCACATATTCACCAAAAGGTACCAAATGATGTTTCCCTACAAATTGGCGCTCTTTTTTGCCGTTTTCAGCTAAAAACATGCTATTTTGCGCTTTTCTTGAGCCATCTTGCGCATTTTCAAGCAAACGAATGCCACCAAAGGCTACGCTAGACTGCCAAGTCGCCATGTTTTGGTACAACCAATCATCCCAAGCTGGTGCTCGTGATAAATACATCGGCACAGCAGCTTCTGGCCAAATGATTAAATCTACATCACTGTGAGGTTGCGAAAGGGAGAGTAAGCGAAACATGGTGTTTTGCACAAATTGTGCATCCCACTTCTGGTTTTGCGGGATATTCGGTTGCACCAAAGCTACTTCTTGCATTGTGCCCTGCGTTCCCCCTTGGTTCGTCTCCAATGTTGGGGAGAAAACAAACAGTGCTAACCCCAGCACCAGTGTTATCACCCCCACTTTTCGCTGCTTACTGTCCAAGCATAATACCATAGCACTGACCAATAATAACAATACAAAACAGGAGAAATACGAACCAAATACACTGATCCATGAAGAGAATGTACTGTTGACCAACACATTACCCAAAGCAACCCAGGGAAAACCTGTGAGCACAAAGCTGCGCAACCATTCTTCAAGCACACCAATACAGGGGAATAACCACAAGATATCCATAGTTTTCCGCTTCAATTTCATCAGTAACCATGCCCAAAAAGCCATGAATAAACCCAGCGTTAAACCCAACACTGCCACTGCGCATAAAGCTAAAATATAAGGGATATGTCCATAAATATGCAGGGTATCGGCAAGCCACCAGCCACCAAGTCCAAACCAGCCAAAACCAAAACTTAAACCTATTCTCCATGCATATTGCGCATAGTGCAGTAAAAGCCATAACCAGACCGCCAAAGCTAAAAAAGCCAGACCAAACAAGTCAAAAGGAGCATAAGCAAATGGCATGGCAAAACCACATAACATCGCCAAAGCAAGCACTGTCCACATAGCCATATGGCGCAAATTCATCTTGTTATACATCACGTTTCGTCAAGCACGGGCAATAGAGAATAGTTCCTTGGTCAAACCCCAAAGCGCGGAGCCAACTTGTTTTAAACGTTTGCGGATAAAGTTGCACTTCACACAACCACAACCTGCAATCTGCTTGCGCACTTCATAACGTGGATAAATAGTTTCACGCCAAAATTCTAACCGATGTTTCAAGCTGGGCTGCATCAAAGAAAACAGACGTTCTGCCAAAAAGGGGATGCTTTCGTGTTGCATATGCCGTTTGAACAAACGACGCTCAAAAAAGCCCATCTTCGGCTGGATAGTTTGGAGTATTTCATCAGGTACTTGCGCTGCTAAATGGGCTTGCACATAAGCCAGCACATAATAACAAGGGCGCTCCAACTTGTAGGCTTGAATACCCGCCAACACTTCATCCCACATATCATCTTCGCTCACCTTGTTGGCAAGCAAAGCAATGTCATACAACCAAATTAAACGCTCAAAAGAATGTTTCAAAGCATGAAAACACAAATACGGCAAGTTGACACGCGGATGCACCAACAAAGCTTTTTCTCCAGCCATTTCACCTTGTTGGCTGTGTTCAAAAAAGTCAGGCGCACGCAGTGGGGTGATGTGTTCCCAAGCTAGAATACGGGTAATGCCCAAGGGTTCAGTGTGTAAATCTATAGGCAGCTCATCGCGTAAAAACATTTCAGGGTATTTCGGGGAGACACTAAAACCCAAGCTGTCGGTAAGGATTTGTTTTAATACTGGTCCATCATCTTCATGGTATAATAAATCAATATCGGTAGAGCCGCGCAAAAATGAAGGTGTATACAAATCTTCTGCCACCGCTTTACCACGCATACAAATCACAGGAATAGATGCAGCATTCATCGCTTTTAATATCTTCGCCAGCGCAAAACGTTGATGCATATATTCCGCTTTAGCATGACGTACTTCAGCCAACATCGCAGATTTAATCGCGCCTTGTTGCGCTTCATCACCCAAAGCATGGTATTGGGACCAAATCGTTGCTGCTAGCCCTTCTTTATCCGCCCAAGCCCACATTTCACCCTGTTGCCACCAATCTAAGGGCACATTTCCCTGCTGCGTCAGCAAAAAGCATAAGCGTTCGCGTGGTTTCATTTTCTGGACAGGCTTTACGGATGACTTCATGACCGCTAGTATAAGGCACAGGGTCAAAAAAGGGAATATTGATTTTTGAACGTAGGAGCCAACATGAGCGAACATACTCCACCATCGCAGGCGGATTCAATCAAAGAAACTTCTGAGAAGAATGCAAGGCGTTTATTGTTAAAAGCGATGATTTATGCGCCACCTATGATTCTTGGCTCCATGATTGTAAACCCGCAACTTGTGCGCGCAGCAGCCCAAGTTGATCCTCCAGGCACCATTTGCCCAGGCGGAGCAACCGTTTCTTGTGCGCCGATTGGCTGTTGCCCTTGCATAGCCAACCCTTTAAGCAAAAACTGCGGCGATAGTAC
>JAUZQU010000122.1 GCA_030950835.1 Mariprofundaceae bacterium
GACACCGAATTTCACCGCGAAAAGACCTACAGAGCCCAGTTTGCGCTCTTGCAAGTCGGCTGCAGTGAAGCGTCTTACATCATCGACCCCGTCCAAATCAAAGATTTACAAGCGATTTGGGATGTCTTGCTCGATAGCAACATCCTCAAAGTCTTCCACGCAGGCAGGCAAGACCTCGAAATCATCTTAGAACACGCAGGCGCACTGCCTTTACCCATGTTTGATACCCAAGTTGCCGCAGCATTGCTTGGTTATGGTCAGCAAGTGGGTTTTGGTAATCTGGTGCAACGTATTGTCAAAAAAGAGCTGGCAAAAGGTGAGTCTTTTAGTGATTGGTTGGGCCGCCCTTTAACTTCCCAGCAACTCACTTACGCAGCAGATGATGTCATCTATTTGATGCCCATTTATCATGCCTTAAAAGAGCAGTTGCAAGCCCGAAAACGTGATGCTTGGCTAGATGAAGAACAAGCCATTTTAACCAACATCAACACCTACCATATCGACCAACAGCAAGTATTTTGGCGCGTTAAAGGGGTAAACAAGCTCAAACCACGGCATTTGGCAGTATTACGCGAGCTTGCAGCTTGGCGTGAAGCTGAAGTACAGCGTAAAGACATGCCTAGAAGACGTTTGATTTCCGATGATGTGCTGCTTGAAATCGCCAAACGTGATCAATTAACCCCTGATGTGATGGCAAGGATGCGTGGTTTAAGTACGGGTATGATTAAACGCTACGGCAGCCAGCTACTCAAGCTTTGGCAACAAGGAATCGACTGCCCAGAGGAAGATTATCCCAAACTTCCAGCCCGCAAACACAATACCACAGGCACCGACCTTAGACTTGAACTTTTGGACACTTTATTACGCCTAAAAGCTGAAGAATCCAGCATATCTGCCACGATTTTAGCCAGTAAAAGTGATTTGGCTTGTTTGGCATCTTGGGGGCACAAACGTCAAGGTGAACAGCCAGACATTGCTTGTTTACAAGGCTGGCGTTTGCAGCTTGTGGGCAATGATTTATTGCGTTTGTTACACGGTCAAATTTGTTTACGTTTGGACCCCGATACAGGCTTACCCGTGATTGATGATTATCAAGGCGAGACCTCATGAAACTCTTTTTTTCTGTGGATGCGCTCTCTTTGCGCGGCAATCAAGCTTGGCGCTTACAAGAAGATAAAACATGGCGTGTTGCTGATTTTGGTCAGCCCTTGCAAGACAGTGATGCCAAGCTTAGCGACAAAGATGAAGTGGCATCTTGGGTAAACATGCGCTTAAAAAAAGATAAACTTGCAGGTTTAAAAACAAACGGCAAAGCAGGTGTCTTTGACTTTTTCATGCGCGGCATTTTCGCCCATGTCATACTACACCGCCTGTCCCCTGCCCCTGTGCCCAACAAAGACATCATGCTGCAAACCATCGCCCAAGCAGAGGTCGGCACGCCTTGGTTATTGTATGTGGATATCGCAGGTAATTTCCGCATGTTGCACAGCGAAGAAAACCCCATCATCGCCAATCCAAATATTGCAGTACGCGGTGAAATCGCCTCATCAGCACTGTTCATTGGCGAAGAAGCCGTCAAAAACAGCTCCATGATGGACGCGCTTTACCACCAATTCATCGCTGGCTGGTTGGCGCACCTAGAAACATCACGTTTATCTGTTTTCATACCCGATATTGAAGACATCCGCCCAATTGAGGAATGTGTTGAAAAAATCAAAGCTTGGGCACATGAATCCTTGTTGTAAACATATGACATCTCAAGCCCAAAAAGTCACTCAGCTTTGCTTGCAACACTATCCCAACATACAAGCCATTTATTTGTTTGGTTCATGGGAGACTGAGTATGAAACCCCTAGTAGCGACATTGATATTGCACTGCTTCTACCGATACCTCAAACAAAATCACTTTCCAATCTTTACCATACCGACCTGCACCGCATATTAGAACACACTTGGCAAAGGGATGTGGATTTAATCCACTTACGCCAAGTTTCTACCGTATTACAAAAAGAAGTCATCCAAGCGGATAGGCGAATCTATTGCGCGGACACTTATGCTGCTGATGAGTTTGAGATGTTGGTGATGTCATATTATCAAAAGTTAAATGATGAACGCGCCGATATTTTACATGATTTTTATAACAGCAAGCGGGCAGGGTAAATATGAATGATGTCGTGATCAATAAAGTTCAAAGTATTCAACGTTGTGTGCGCCGTGCGCACGAAGAACACACATTAGCAGGCGAACATTTTGCGACTGATTTTAGCCGTCAAGATGCAGCAATTTTGAACATCACCCGCGCTTGTGAGCAGGCCATTGATCTGGCGAATGTAGTCATCAAGGTGCATAAACTGGGCATCCCCAATCAGAGCAGAGAATCCTTTTCCCTGCTAGCAAGCGCAAAACTTATCCCCGAAGACTTGTCGCATAAGTTGCAACGCATGGTTGGTTTTCGCAATGTGGTTATCCATGAATATCAACAAGTTGAAGTCAATATTATCGAAGCTGTTATTGTATCAGAGTTGAACAACTTATTACTATTCACGGATGTGGTGGTACAACATTTTAAACCCAAGGAAGGCTGATATGACCAACAATATCCAACACATCATGACCATCAATATGAACGGCATCCGCGCCGCAACACGCAAAGGATTCTGGGATTGGTTTGCCCCGCAAGACATTGATATTTTGTGCATTCAAGAGCTTAAAGCCAAAGAAGAGCAAGTGCCCGAAGAGGCCAAACCCGAAGGTTACCACCGTTTTTATCATATCGCTGAAAAGGCTGGTTATTCGGGTGTGGCGCTGTATTCAAAAGTTAAACCTGATGCTGTGCATGTGGGGTTTAGTAGCATTGATCCTGATGTGGATTGGTCGGATATGGATGCAGAAGGCCGCTTTGTGATGGCTGATTTTGGCAATTTAAGCATTATGAGTGTGTATTTTCCGTCTGGCTCTAGTTCGGATGAACGACAAGCGGTCAAAATGCACTTTTTAGAGCGATTTCTACCCTTGTTTAAGCGCCTGAAAGATGAAGGACGTGAATTAATCTTGTGTGCGGATGTGAATATTTGCCATAACGAGATTGATTTGAAGAATTGGCGCGGAAATCGCAAAAACTCAGGGTTTTTGCCCGAAGAACGCGCTTGGATGGACACTTTAATCCATGAAAACGGATTTACCGACGTATTTCGTAGCCTTTATCCTGAAAAAGAACAATATTCATGGTGGTCAAACCGCGGGCAGGCAAGAGCCAACAACGTAGGCTGGCGTATTGATTATCATATTTGCACCCCTGAAATGGGCAAAAGCTTTGAAAGTGTATCGGTATATACTGACGCATGGTTTTCTGATCATGCACCTGTGTTAGCAACACGAAAATAAAATATAGTAGTTCAAGTATAAAGAGCTCGTCATTCCCGTGAAAACGAGAATCCACCTACGTTCTCATGTCGCGATTGAGCGGATGCCAGGACAACTCAATATTTGAATCACTATAGCTTAATATTGACGAGCTTCTTTTATGCGCATAATATATGCGTATAATAAACAAAGGAGTGTTGCCGATGTCCCAAGTTTTCGATCAACAGGCTCCAAAAAAAGCTGCCAACCTTAGTATCAACAGCGACTTACTAGCCCAAGCCAAGAAACTAAAGATCAACCTTTCTGCTACCTTAGAAAAAACGCTGGTTGCAGAGCTGAGTAAGAAAAAAGAACAGGCTTGGTTAGCAGAAAACAAAGAAGCTATCGCCGAGTTTAACCAGCGTATTGAAAAACAGGGGTTATTTTCGGATGCTTTACGGACGTTTTAATGGCGCAGTTTGATGTCTATGCCAACCCAAACCCCGCATCAAAACAACATATCCCTTACCTCTTGGATATACAAGCTGGCTTGCTCAATCATTTGGCTACGCGTGTGGTAGCACCGTTGTATCAAGAGCGCAGTATCATACACCTGTTTCAAGGTCTTCATCCAAAAGTACAGATAGAAAATCAAACCTTTATTCTCTCCATTGCAGAACTATCTGCCATCCCTTTGGCTTATTTGGGTAAACCCACTAGCAATATTTCAGCAGAACGTGAATTAATTATTTCGGATATTGATTTGTTGGTTACAGGTGTATAAATAATGCCAAGGAAGTATATGAAAATTACAACATTCGCGCCTGAAAAAATCGAAGCTTTGGTTTATATTCAAGAGCAAACTAAAAACACAACATTGGTAGAAGAAGATGCCTGAATTACCTGAAGTCGAAACGGTGGTCAATGGCTTGAAACCACTGCTTGTGGGCAAGCGTATTGTAGGTGTGGGCAGCAGTGGTAAGAATTTACGTTACCCTTTGCCTGATTTTGCTTTGCTTGGGCAATCCAAGCTGTTGGATGTGCAACGGCGCGCTAAATATTTGTTATTTCACTTTGAAAATGGGCAAAGTTTGCTCTGGCATTTGGGTATGACGGGGCAATTTCATGTGTTGGGGAAAGATGAGGCTGCTGCCAAACATGAACATGTGAGGTTGAGCTTTGCTGATGACCTGACTTTGCGTTATCGGGATGTGCGGCGCTTTGGTTATGCGGATATTTGTGCGACAGATGCTCTTGGGGAGCATGTTTGGTTGAAAAAGTTGGGGTTTGAGCCACTTTCAACTGCTTTTGATGGATTTCATCTGCAAAAGATGCTTAAAACACGCAAAACCAGCATCAAACAAGCAATCATGGATAACCATGTTGTGGTGGGTGTGGGTAACATTTATGCTGCGGAATCGTTGTTTCGTGCCAAGGTTCACCCTGCACAACAGGCAAAGAGTTTAACCGCCAAGCAGTATCAAAGCTTGGTCAAGCATATCAAACAGGTTTTAAGGCAAGCCATTGAAGCTGGTGGTAGTACCATTTCTGATTTTGTCAAAGCCGATGGCAAACCGGGTTATTTTTCCCATAGTTTTAAGGTCTATGGTCGCGTTGGTGAGCCGTGTTATACTTGCAAAGCAAAGATTGAGAAAATCGTGCAAGGCGGGCGGGCATCATTCTTTTGTCCGCATTGTCAGCCATAAATATCGTCATGCGTTTAATATATGTGGCTTGAACCACCGCGCCCACTACATGAATTACCAACAGAACCTGGTATTTATCAAATGTTGGATGAAAAGCGCAAGGTTTTGTATGTAGGCAAGGCGCGGAATTTACGCAAGCGTGTTTCTTCGTATTTCCAACGTCAGCCCGAATCCTTGCGCACCCAAGCCATGGTGGTCTTGGTGCGCGACATTGCCTTCAATACCACTGCTTCTGAAGCAGATGCCCTGATTTTAGAACACAATCTGATTAAACAAATCAAGCCGCGTTATAATGTATTGCTTAAAGACTCCAAAACTTACCCTTATATTTTGTTGCGTGATGAAAAATATCCACGTTTACAGATGTATAGGGGTGACAGAAAGCTTGCAGGTGAATATTTTGGTCCTTTCCCCCATGCAGGAGCTGTGCATACGACCATTCATTTGATGCAAAAGGCATTTCAGCTTAGAGATTGCGAAGATAGCACTTTTAACAATCGCTCTCGCCCTTGTATGCAACACCAAATTGGACGTTGTTCCGCCCCATGTTGTGATGTAGTGAGTGTGGAAACATATCAACAACAAGCCGCTGATGCGCAAGACTTTTTGCAAGGTAATGATCAAAGTTTGTTACAAACATGGCAAAACAACATGGTCGCTGCTGCTGAACAGCAAGATTTTGAACAAGCCGCCCTGTTGCGCGATAGAATTGCTGCTTTGCGGACGATTTTCGCCAATGCTGAGCAAAGTTCTTTGCCTGAACATGCGGATGTATTGGCAGTGTTGAAACAAAGTCACGGCGTAATGGCGGCAGTGGGTGTGCGGCGTAATGGTCGGGATTTGGGCGTACATACCATCAAGGTTGGACAAGCAACAGATGCCGATGATATGGAGATTTACCAATCACTCATCATAGAACGTTATCGCCATGAGCAACCTCCAGCAGACATTTTGTTCGCATGCGATGAAACCCAGCGCCAACCCCTTAAACACCTCTTACAATTATTGCATCCCCAACATACATCTAAGCTGCATTTTCCTAAACGTGGCGACAAGTTCACTTGGTTAAGCAATGTACAACGTAGCGCTTTAGAAAGCCTCGCTGCGCGTTCCCAAGATCAACAACAACCTGCCTTTGCCGCTTTAAGTAAACTCTTAGGACTTGCTGAAATACCAACCTTGCTGGCGGCGGTAGATAATGCGCATCTTGGTGGAAAACAAATGTTATCTGCCATCGTATATGCCGATCAACAAGGCAAACGCCAAGATTTATACCGCAAATATAAGCTCGATGATGTGCATAAAAGCAATCCTGTATTGGATGGTGATGATTATGCAGCGATGGCGGCAGTATTGGCACGTTTTTTTGTGGCTATTCATGAACAGAAACTACCCAAACCAGATGTGCTGCTGATTGATGGTGGTGTAGGTCAATTATCGGTGGCAACGCAGGTAGCAGAAGAGTATTCTATGGATATTAAACTCTTAGCCGTAGCCAAAGGGGCAAAACGTAAGGTTGGTGAAGAAACATTATGGGCTGGATGGCATGATGCGCCAGCGCAACTCCAAGCTGGTTTCAAACCTGGTGTACATGATGCTGCTTTGATGTTGATTGCCCGTGTGCGCGATGAGGCACACCGCTTTGCAGCTCAATTTTTACAAAAACGTCA
>JAUZQU010000123.1 GCA_030950835.1 Mariprofundaceae bacterium
TTCTGCATAATCAATTTCTCCAAATATAAACATTGTCAAGATACTATCGCGTACCCACTTGGTATTCAAAAGAGCCAACCAATCCTTCCAAGAAGTGAACCAGCGCAGTCAAGATGCCATTCAAATCTCCAAACAAGCCATGCTTGATGCCTCCAACACATCCCAACGTATGCAAACCTTACAAACAGCTTCTGATAATATTGGCTCTGTGATTGCCACCATCACAGAAATTGCCGACAAAACTAATCTGTTGGCATTAAATGCCAGCATTGAAGCGGCAAGGGCTGGAGATGTAGGCAGAGGTTTTGCTGTGGTTGCCAGTGAAGTGAAGTCTTTGGCCAATCAAACCAGCCAAGCCACTCAAGTCATCGCTCAACAAATTGATGAAGTACAATCTGAATGCCAAGCTGCCATCACTGCCATTCACGGCATCCGTAGCATCATCGAACATATGAATGAACATACGTTACATATTGCTGAAGTCATGCAGCAATATAGCCAAACTTTAGCAGATTTAGATTCAAATGCTGATGCAGCGAAACAAGGTATGCAGTCGGTACGCCTTGCCGTCAACACGGTGCATCAATCTGCTGAACAGAGCGACGCCATCTCGACTGAAGTTGCCCAACATTGCGCCCAATTACAAAACATCGCTTTAGAACAAGAGCAGTTAGTTGAACAGTTTCTTACCATGTTACAACATATTCGCAACAATGGGGGCAACGACCAAGAGCAACAAGATGATGCTTTATTTTAGACTATATTTTCACGATTTAACCAGTACTTTTCCTGCGTCAAAAAAGCTTAGTGTTGATAAACCAAACGTTGCAACAACTCATCAGGGTCAATGGGTTTACGAATGAAGTCATCCATGCCTGCTGCCAAACATTGGTGTCCTACATCATCCAATACATCAGCAGAAATACCAACAATACGCAAGCTAGATTGCCCACCAGATTCCGCAGCCCTGATTTTCCGTGTCAGCGTGATACCATCCATCTCAGGCATACGAATATCCGTCAACAACAAATCAAATGATTCAGCTTGCAGCTTTTCCCATGCAATCAAGCCATTTTCTGCTGTTTCCACCAACATGCCTGCCCTGCGTAAACGTTTGACCGCAATCATACGGCTAATATCATCATCTTCTGCCAACAATACCCGCATACCGCTTAAATTTTTCAAACCTACAACCATGTCTGATTTGCCTGTGTCCGATACCTTGTGGGGCATACTATCCAACGAACATGACAACGTAACCTCGCCACTTACCTCTTGCTCACCCATAGCTTTTACAGGGATATTGATGCTAAAAACACTGCCCACGCCCAGCTCGCTTTTCACCTGAATATCACCACCCATACGCTGGGCTAATTGTTTGGCAATAGTTGTACCTAAACCTGTACCTTTTTGCTGTTGTGTGGTGGAAAGTTGGGCAAACGGCTCAAATAATGCCTGCAATGCATCATCCGCAATGCCAATCCCACTATCTTCTACAGCCATCACTACATGCCCATCTTGCATCTGTACCATGACACAAACATAACCTTTCTCAGTGAATTTTAGCGCATTACCCACCACATTGAGCAGGATTTGCCGTATTTTACCTTGATCCGCTTCAATATTTTTCACCAAGTGGTTAAATACCAAGCGTAATTGCACGCCTTTTTCTGCTGCTGCTACCACAAAAGGAATCATGGCATCATGCAGGGTATCAGGGAGGTTAAAAGTGGTAAGATGAAGTTCCACTTTATCCGCTTCAATTTTAGATAAGTCTAAAATATCATCAATCAACGCCTGCAACACATGTGAAGAGTGCAGTGACAATTCCAAATGTTTTCTATGCTCACTTTTTAAATAATCAGCTTCCTCAGATAACATACTTTGCAAACCAATGATGCCATGTAGTGGTGTGCGTAACTCATGGCTCATGGTGGCTAAGAAGAGGCTTTTTGCTCGGCTGGCGGCTGCTGCATGTTTGGCTTCTAAATCTAATTTTAACACTTCATTTTCTTGCAATTTTCGTGCTGTGATATCACCCACCACCGCAATGACTTTAACTTGATTACCCAAAGTGAAATGTCCCAAGGTAAACACTTCGCCCGAAAAACAACTACCATCTTGACGTTTAAAAACGCGCTCTGCTGCAGCTGCATACAAAGCGTGCTGCCCATGTTTTGCTACATCTTTTTCATCTGAAATATCAAACGTAGTACATTCTAACAATGCCTCTTTGCTATAACCAAACATCAGCAATGCTTGTTTATTCAGCTCTTCAAAAAGCAAAGATTCTTGATCGAAAATCAATACCGCTTGCGATTGGTTTTCGAATAATTCAAGGTACTTTTCTTTATTTGCCTGCTCGCGTTTTTTGCTGATGAATAAAGCAAAGGTCAAAAATAGCAGTGTGAAAATAAGGGCGGCTAAAGCAATGGCTTTATAACGGTAGTCTTGCTGGATGCCCAACCATTGTTGTTCGGGTATGTCTATGCCTGATATGGCTAAGATTTCACCTGTTACAGGGTCAAAAATGGGTGCGTGTGCTGAAATCCAAGTGCCCCAACGATCGGTATACGGTTCTGGATCCATAAAAGCGATGCCTGTGGAAAATATTTCCCGCAAATGCAGCGAAGCCTCATCATACACCTGCCCTGGTGGTGAATAATCTTCGGAATCCGTAGCTTCGGCATCGGCAAGGAAAATAACATGGTTACCTTGCATTGCCATGATATAGATAAACTGCGCTTCTGGAATCAACGTGTGCATACGTTTTAAATCTGAACGCACAGATGCAAAAGCCACCTTACCTATATCTTCTTTGCTACCTTGAAGTGTTTTCAACTGCATGGGATCAATCGCCGCTGCAACCATGGCAGCTCTAGCAATTTCTTGGTCTTTACGCAATTCACTCGCAACTTCTGTAAGCTGATAGGTCAGCCACCAGCCTAGCAACAATAACAGCACCACCAAGCCTACCATACCCAAATAAGCAGATGTTTTTATGTTCATTTTAAAACGCATAAACAAAAGTATAGTCATGCTTTTGACAAATGCTAGCCAGACCTCTAAACGCTATGCCTCGCGCGTTGTAGAAACACCTAAATCCGCAGGTATAGAGTCAAACAAAAAACCTTCAAGTGGCTGTTGGCTTTGTTGTTGCCTCTCTTGCAGCCAACGCTGAAACATAGGCTCAATATTCACTTTACTTTGATAGTCGTGCAAATGCACATGGATTTTCCACGCTGCACCATTTTTTTCTTCTAAGGAAAACGCCACCGCACCAAGCTTTTCTAAATCTAAACGCCCATGCAACATGAAACCATGCCCATGTTGATCTTGTTGTACCAAACCTTGCGTATGCCCATCTTTTTGATCGTATAACATCACATGCTGACCATGCAATTCCACATGAAAAGGAAAATGATCTCCACCCATTCTTGCCAATTCTTGCAATGGTGTGTGGGCTGTTGAGGCAGCTTGTTGTTGCATCGCTGCATTGGGTAAGGGTTTGTTGGGGAGCAACTTGTCCGTATTTTTGTGTAATAAATCTGCAATAAAACGAATGGCTTGTTGGTCAGTGAGCAAGCGAAATTGCCCTGGCTTTTCGCGTTGTAATAACTGCAACCACATTTGACCCATAGGTGTATTGGGCGGTACTTCGATACGCATACGGTAGTTGCCCAACATCAACATGGTGCCTGCACCATCGGCCGCAGGCGATAAACGACCCGATAAAAGGCTGCCATTCGGCCAAGGTAATAATGTTCCGCCTTCTGCGCGATTCAACTGCAATAATATAGGCAGATTCGCATTGAGAAAGCTGACCATAAAACTACACTTTCGGGGCTTGCAACAACAGCAACAAACGCACCTGTGCGATAGGTATTGCCAGTTGATTAGCAATGGAATCAGCGTTTAAACCTTCACGTTTCAAACGCATAATATGGGCAGATTGACTGCTGCTGCTGTGTTTTTCTGGCACTTGATCTGACACTGGGCCTGCCTTTGTTCTTACTGATGCTGTGCCTGCTGCTTCGTTTGGCTTGGCTTGGGCATATGTTGGTTGCGTGCGCACTCTTTTTTCTTGCTGTGGTGATGGCGAAATCTGCACGACATCTTGCACTTCCTCTGTTTTACGCAATACATCATGATCTTGTAAATTCGGAAAGTGTACCAAAACTTGCTCAAGTAAATCCGTAGCTTGTTGCAACTCAGTAGAAGCTTGTGCTAACATTTTCTCTACTTTTTTGCGCTGTGCCCCTTGTTGATACCACATCACCCATAAGGCTAAAATCGCCATAATCATCAAGCCATCAAAAGCCATGTTTAATAATGTTAAATCCACTTTAATGCACCCCCTGCCCTGCTTCTATCACCTTCTTTTTCAACAAATAACCACGCAACCTCACCACCATCTGGGCATGCAGTTGCGATACCCGCGATTCCGTCAAACCCAAGACCAATGCCACCTCTTTCATGGTCAGTTCTTCATAATAATACAGGCTAAGCAACACTGCTTCTCGTGGTGGTAGTTGTTCAATAGCCAAGGATAACTTCTCAATAAACTGACCCATTTCCGTTTGATGTTCAGGCATCAAGTCCGCACTTCCTGCAATCACATCCAAGATATGCAGCTCGTCATCTTCGCCGCGCACCGCAGGCAAATCATCAAAATACACCACTGACATCGAGCGCACTTGGTCTAGTTTTTTACGGTAAGTGGCTAAATCCATCTCTAAATAATCAGCAATTTCTTTTTCTTCAGCAGGTCTGCCAAAGCGTTGTTCCAATTCATGGAATGCGCCTTGTAAGGCTTTGGATGTATCGCGTAAACCTCGTGGCATCCAATCAAAGGTACGCAAGTAATCAATCATCGCACCACGCACCCGATAAGCAGCAAATGTTTTGAACAAAACTTCCTTGCTCACATCAAAACGTTGCGCTCCATCCAACAAGCCCAATACACCTGCATCAATCATATCATCCAACTCAATCGATGATGGCGTACGCCGCATCAACTGGTCTGCATGATAACGAATCATAGGCAGGTATTCTTGAAGTAACGCTTCGGGATCATTCAACAAAGCGTGTTCTTCATAAGCTTGTTTATTGCTCACAAATGATGTTCCTGATGCATATCTGATGATGGTAAAATGGTATTTAACCATGCCATCAAGAAACCTATCCATGCACCACCCATAGCTAAGACAAGGATACGAAATAATGCATCTGCCAAAGCCAGATCGTTAAACATACACACCGAAAAAGCCAAACATGCTCCTGCCATTGCACCTGTTGTTGTTGCTTGAAATACTTTCATCGTTTGCTCCTGTTCATCTTGCTGACGACGTTTCCTCAGCATCCACATCCATATTCATACCTTCTTCTAAACTATGCTCCCAAAAAAATTGTAACCCACCACTACGCCCCTGATCACGAGGACGTGATAAAATACTGCCCAACACTTCATCCAAAGCTTGTTTGGTCAGTGGAGCATCTTGCTCTTGCAGTAACGACTGCTTTTGTATCGTACTGCGCACATCTGCTGAATGTGGCAAACAGCCTACAAAATCTAAATGTACATCCAGATAGCGATCAGCTACCGATAATAAACGCTGAAAAGTCACTTGAGCATCAAAGGCTTCAGCATGGTTCACCAACACCATGAAACGATGCACACCACGTTGTCGTGACAAGACTTTGATTAAAGCATAAGCATCAGTGAGCGATGTCGGGTCAGGCGTAAGCACCACCAAAGCAGACTCCGAGGCCGATACAAAATACAATACATTGTCTCCAATACCTGCTGCTGCATCAATCAAGACCAAGTCATATTGACTAGAAACACTACGCATTTGATCCAACATCACTTGTTGTTGCGTCGCATCTAGGGTGGTCAATTCATATAAACCACTACCCCCTGGTAACACATCAAAACGGTTGTTTGCTCTAACAATTAAATCCGCCAAAGACTTCTCACCACGCACCATTTCTAATATAGAACCCTTTGCCGAAATCCCCAACATCACATCCACATTTGCCAAACCTAAATCGGCATCCAACAACAATACCCGTTGCCCTTGTGCCGCAGCAAAGTCTGCTAAATGCACTGAAAAGAAGGTCTTACCCACACCACCTTTTCCGCTACTAATGGCAATCACACGCGGCATTTCTTTTCCAACACTCATGCAATTACCTCCTCTTCGAGTTCCTCTTGATGTTGACGATGATGTTTAACCAACAACGCCGTTAATGCTTTGGGGCTTAACCAACCCATCTGGTCAGGCACTTCAGGTCCAAAACTACAGTAAGACATCGGCATACGTGACGCTTCTGCCCAATTGACCACTTTTCCTGGGCTTAACGTTTCATCCAACTTGCTAAAAGCAATCTGCGTTAACCCCATTGTGGGTGTCTGTTTTAACATCGCCAAACCATCAGCTTCATCCATGTTTGCAGGCATCACCAAAAGACGATGCGTGCATTGAAGGGTCTCCCACAAATCCATTTGTTGGCGGAGACCCGTCACATGCCTAAGGTTCCATCCTTGGCTATCTATAAGCACAAGCTGTGCCGATTTAGTCTCGGAAATAGCTTTTTCCGCATCTTGTTGATTCCGAATCACAAAAAACGGCACGCCAAGCACTGCTGCATAAGCACTTAGCACATCACTACCACCCATACGATTCGCATCTGTAGTCATCAATGCCACGCTAATCCCCTTCAAACTATAGTGGGTGGCAAGTTTGGCTGCCAATAGCGTCTTACCAGCACCACTTGCCCCTGAAAACAACAATACTGCCCGCTCTTTTTTCGGATTGATGCGCTCTGACCAGTGTAATGTAGGCATGGCAACAGGTTTATGTTGGGCATAATCATCGGCCATTTCAAAGGCATTGGTCGGAGACACACCAATTTCCAACAAATGATCAAAAGCATCCCTTACCCTGCGTTTGGCAATGGCTTGTCTATATTGGTCGGCATCCCTATCACCCAAACTAGAAGCGATTTTTTCAAGGCGTAACATGGTTGCTTCTATGGCTGGCGAGCTTACTTTCGGTTCTGTTTTGACGTTCACTATATCTTCTTGGTCTAGGGCTGCGTGTACCCGCCACAAACTTTCACCCGATGCGCTGCGTTCTTCAAGGCGGTCAAGAATCACCGCGTCTGGGCCAAGCTCTTGACGCACTTGCGCCAAAGCTTCGTGTAGTCTGGGGGCAGAGAATATTTTAATTTGCATCGTGTAAACCTAACTTCGCCAATGTGCGCACATTCACCTTGGCGGGAATCTCAGCAACCGAAAGCACCGCCACGCGCGGCATCACTTTACCCAATGCTAATGCCAAATGAGGGCGCAATGCAGGGGTAGTCAGCAGCACAGGGGTGTCGATTTGTTGGCTGGTAGCAAGCTCTGTAAATCGGGTTAATAAACGTTGCCATTGATTGAACTCTAAAGGTAAAGCCATATTTCCAGCTCCTGCTTGTAACACACGCTCACTCATACTTTGTTCAACAACGGGATCAATGGTGAACACTGCCAACGCTTGCTCAGCATCTAAATGCCGTTGCACAATGCTGCGTCCAAGTTTAAGTCTAACCAACTCCACCATACCCATCTGGTCGCGTTGCTCGGCTAAACCATCTCCAATAGTCTCTATAATCAACAGCAAATCCCGAATCGGCACCCATTCCGCCAACAAACGCTGCAACACGTTCTGCAACAAAGCATAGGACACTTGTGCAGGCACAATTTCATCCACCACTTTGGGATAACGCTCGCTCAACATCTCCACCAATTCACGGGTTTGCACCCTATCTAACATCTCTGAAGCATGGTTTCTCAAGATTTCTGTAATGTGGGTGACCACCATGGTGACGGGTTCAACCACCGTATAACCAGATAATTCAGCTTGTTGCCGTTTATCTTGAGTAATCCACAAAGCAGGAAGACCAAAAGCAGGCTCTTGTGTAGGCACACCATCCACACGCGGCCCTGCAATTTGCCCTTCAAGTGCCAGCAAATGGCGAGGACGAATCTCACTGCGCCCTACTTCCGCACCACGCACCAACACCCGATAATCACCAACACCCAGTTGTAAATTATCTTTGATATGTACAGGTGGTAGCACAAAACCAATCTCTTGGGCAATTTGACGGCGTACCGTTTGTAAGCGCTCCAATAAATTACCATCACCACCACCTTCCACCAAATCAATCAAGCCATAACCCACTTCCAAACGAATCGGATCCACCACCAACAATTCAGACATGGATTGCTCTTGGCTGCTCGTGCCTTCATCCGTACTTTCAGTTTCTTCCACAGCAGGCGCAGCAGCTTGTATATCTTGTTCGGTTTGTAAGTACCAACCCGTAAAACCAAGCCCCAACGACAACAACATAAAAGGGAAGAAGGGTAAGCCAGGCACCATGCTCATGAACAACATCGCAGCACTTGCCACAAAGTGTACCTTGGGGTGCGCCGTGAATTGGTCTGTGATTTCAGTGGCCATGGTTGCGCCACTGCCTGCTCTGGTAATCACAATACCTGCCGCAGTGGAGATAATCAGCGCAGGAATTTGTGACACCAAACCATCACCCACAGTCAAAATACTGTACACATTGATCGCATCACCCATCGCCATGCCTTGTTGAGCTGTGCCAATCACCAAACCTGCAATCAAGTTAATCGCCGTAATAATCAAACCTGCAACAGCATCTCCACGCACAAACTTTGCCGCACCATCCATAGAACCATAAAACTCAGCTTCGCGTGCCACATCTTCACGGCGTTGTTTGGCTTGCACATCGTTAATCATGCCTGCATTCAAATCCGCATCAATCGCCATTTGTTTGCCTGGCATGGCATCCAAGGTGAAACGTGCTGCCACTTCGGCAATACGCGTAGAACCTTTGGTAATCACCACAAAGTTAATCAGCACCAAAACAATAAAAATAATCAGCCCAACCACCGTATTCCCACCCACTACAAACTGACCAAAACCTTCTATCACTTGTCCTGCTGCTGCTGTACCATCTTGACCATGCAATAAAATCAAACGGGTGGTTGCCACATTCAAGGAAAGGCGAAAAAGCGTGGTTAAGAGTAATAATGAAGGGAAAATAGAAAATTCTAAGGGTTTTAAGACATAAATAGAGGTTAAAAGAATCAACACACCTGCTGCAATATTCACAGCCAACAACATATCCATCACCCATGTCGGCAATGGCACCATCATAATCATCAAAATCGCCAACACACCCACTGCCAACATCACATCGGTATGTTTACCCATTCTTTGCAATGTTAAGGTGGCGCTTGCAAACATGAAGGTGACTCCTTGGTGTTTCTGCGGGGGATTACCTCGGCGTTTTCATTTTGAAGATTTCAGCAAGAATGACTGCCACGGCTTCAAAAAGTTGTTCGGGAATTTGTTGCCCTATTTCTACATCCTTAAACAAGGAACGCGCCAACAATTTGTTTTCCCGAATCGGAACGCCACTTTCCTTGGCTAAAGCCTTGATTTTTTGGGCAATATTGTCTTGACCTTTAGCAATCACTTTAGGCGCAGAGAAACCCAGTTCGTCATATTTCAATGCCACGGCAAAATGGGTTGGGTTGGTAATCACCACATCTGCTTTGGGTACATCTGCCATCATACGATTTTGTGCTTGTTCCATTTGAATTTGACGGATTTTGGCTTTGAGCTGAGGGTCGCCTTCGGATTCTTTGTGTTCATCACGGACTTCTTTCATCGACATCTTCATCGATTTTGCATGTTCCCAACGTTGATAAATCACATCAGCCAAAGCAATGACAAAGAAAAATACTGCCACAAGCCCAATAATAGCCACACTTCCTTCTAACATGAGCAACACAATGTCGTGTACACCTTTGCGTGTGCTTTGAATGGCAGGTAAAAACAAATCTGAAACCACATACCAACAAATCAGACTAATGATGGATAGTTTCAACACGGATTTCACAAATTCCGCCAAGGATTTGGTAGAAAACAAACGTCCAAACCCTTTCATCGGGCTGACCTTCTCCATCTTGGGTTGCAGCGTTTCAAAGGTAAACACGGGCCCTGTAACCAAAAACACCACCAACATACCCAAAAGCACCATGGGAATCGCTACAGGTAAGACCAATAATGCAATATCCAACGCCAAGTCCATCAATAAAATTTGCATACCTTCAGGCGTGAAATCTATCTTGACCTTTCCCGATAAATAAGAGACCAACAAATCTTCCAAACGCACCGCCATCCATGCCCCAACACCCGTAATCGGCAAAGATGCCAACAACAAAAATGAAATCGCCGTAGAGGGTTCACGGCTGGTCGCCACCTGCCCTTTTTTGCGCGCATCCTCTAGCCGTTTCTCACTGGCATCTTCGGTCTGCTGACTCTTATCTTGGTCGTCAGCCATGGTTTCTTAACACATGCATCAACATTAAGCGCCAGATAAATGACGCAGGAATAAAGGTAAGCTTTGCCCAAGGGCAGCAAAGTTATCCATCATCAACGACATGAAGGCAGGCAACGATAATGAAAAAATAAACAGCCCCAAACCCACAGAAAGTGGGAAGCTGACAAAGAACACCTGCACTTGTGGCACAGCCCGCGCAATCAAACCCAAAGCCACATAAACAAAAAAGAGCAATAATAATACAGGTGCCATCAAACGAACTGCCAACTCAAACATCGCTGCTGCTGCATCATTGATGGTTGACCAGCCTTGAAATGACCAATCTGAACCTGGTGGTAAGATGGTAAATGATTCAATCAAGGTTAAGATAAACAAGTGATGTGCGCCACTTGCCAGCCACATCAGTATCGCCAATACCCCTGCAAACTGACCAATAATCGCACCTTGTGCCGAGGTTGCAGGGTCAAACACGTTCGCCATCGCCATACCCATTTGTAAACTCATCATTTGCCCTGCAAATTGCACGGCGGTGAAAATAAGTTGCGCCAACATCGCCAAAGCACCTGCCAACAACATTTCTTGAACGGCAAACAGAATGTAGATCACAGGTTCAGCCTGAATGATGGGCACATTGGGCGATACAATTGGAAAAATAAGGATAGTTAACATGCCTGACAAACCCGCTTTGGCAGGTGCAGGAATCAGCTTATGTCCTAGAACGGGCAATAACATCATCAACAAACTGACGCGCAAAAAAACAAGAATCGCCAGTAAAATGTCTTGCTCATCAGGCATGGGCAACAACATATTAACTCAAAAGGCTAGGAATCGACTCAAATAAACGTCGGGTATAACTGACCAAAGTTTCCACCATCCAAGGTGCAGCAAAAACCATCGCCACAAATACTGCAATGATTTTAGGCACAAAAGTAAGCGTCATTTCTTGGATTTGCGTCACCGCTTGAAACAAAGAAATCGCCACCCCCACCACCAATGCCACTATCAACATGGGTAGTGAGAGTATTAAAGTCATCTCTAGGGCTTCTTTGCCATAATTGATTACTAAATCAGGGTTCATACCCCAAGAAGAGCAAAGATAATGCCAAGCATGGTATTACAAGCTCAAGCAGCAAAATGTGTTGCCTTCAAATCTAGCCCTTCAAGCTTTGCCCAGCACACTCAAACCTCAAACCTCTCCTATCTCTCTAACAAACTCGAACAGAAACTCACGCTGATGATAGCGATGGCTGATATGGCGCATCAGCCTCAGCTTATAACGCTTGGCGATCTATTGCTTTTGTAGATGTTATGAACTTCAATATAAGAATAAGAAACTGAAGTTTCACTGTTTCCGATTTTATGCTATACTTGAACCTATGCTTTACCTGTTGAAAAATAAAGGTTTTTTCACTGTGGTATTCCTGTGGAATAAAGTTGAGTTTAATAGGTGTTTGCTACTAACGGCTCAAACACCGCAAAAATAACTCCCTACTTATTGAATATAGGCTTGCAGTTACTCAAACACAGTTAAACTTCAGAATAAGAAACTAACGGCAGCTAAAGCAGTATGAATGGAGCAAGAAGATGAACAGACTACCCTATTACGCACAACAACGATAGTGAGATATGTCTTTGACTTATCATACCCTATTCAGCGCAGACAATGCTCTCTCTTGCGCCCGCTTGACGTACCTTCAAGCGGCTATACATAGGCATTCT
>JAUZQU010000124.1 GCA_030950835.1 Mariprofundaceae bacterium
TTCCTTTCTATCTTCCGCGACATTTTCATGCAGGTTGTGCATCTTTGTGCATTGCACGAACATGCACAACCGCCAAAAATACCAGATTGGAATGCTAGTCTCGACGGGCAGGTCGTTCCATGCAGGATGCAGCAGGAGGGTCAAGTTTCACATGTTCAACTGCATTAAAGTCATAAGAAACTGCCGAACGTGAAAACCGTAACGATCCGGCTCCAGAGAATAGTGCTCGGGATCAAGAAATTGCACGTCCCCGCCTATACGAAGACCATTCTTCTTCAGCGACGCACACAGCTTAGCCAGCGAATCGGGCGCTAAAAATTTCGCCCGTCTCACGCTCACAAACCACATCGTATCATTACCAGCATGCACCACATCGGGCACGCAAAAGACCACAGGAACGGTCATCCACAAATCCCCGTGTGTTGACCGATGCACCTCGAGATGAGGAACCCACTCATCACCGTAGACATCATAACGACGGATTGCATCAACACGCAAAAGAGACAAGGGCCCATTACACGTCCACCCACCATATCCTCCAGCAACATAGACATCAATGCTATGCTCGCGCGTTGAGCCAACGATCCACCCGTCAGAGTCAAGACAGCACTCATCCTCACAACAAAACCGTATTGGCGCGTGATACAGCTTGCCGTCCCTGGCAAGCAGAGGGATAACACCAACCAGGTCGTCATCACCACACTCTTGATCACCATCATACGGGACCCAAAAGGCTTGTTCAGGAAACTCGATAATCATCAGATCCCTCCTACATCAAACAGGTACGTCTTCGTCCTTGAGATACAGCGTCGCAGACTTCCAATCCCACTTATCAGAGCATTCGCTTGTCCACAGCCAGAGACTCTCGGGATAAGGACCGCAGCGAGGATCAATTTCGCGAAAGATAAAACGCGGGGGGATAACTGCACGTCTAACAATGACGCGGTCATACACAGCAATAACATCAGACCGTGAAAAGCAAAGGGGAACCGTTACCGTCGTTTTTGGGAGAGACGGTGCACCGTGAAGACTTCGACGGCGGCGTACGCCGGCATGAAACCAAACAAGGGGTTCTACCTCTAGGTACTCTGGCGAGACCGGCTTGAATGATATGACCTTCCCGTGAGGTCCAAGAACAGGAATCTCAAAAACAAACGGGTAATATCCGCTAGCCGTAATATACATGTACTCGTCAAGAACGCGGCAGGGATAGTGCGGTGTTGACCACCACGGGTACAACAAGTCATGATCCAGCGCAAACGTCGCAAGACCCACGAGAAGAGACGTCCTGTCATCATCCCCGTTCCCAACCAAACCAAACCACCCTCGCGTGTATGTTATCTCACCCACTGGTTAGGCCCCCGTGATAAATTGAGAGATGACCTGCGGTGCAGACGTGTCAAATCCCACAACATCAAGCATCCCACCATCGTTCGGATCGGCGATGGAAAAACTTGTTGCCGTCATACCAACCACGATGAGCTTAGCTGGAATGCCCATTTTTCTGCGATATCTGGCCAACGCCTGGCAGGGATGAATCCCTCCGTACCATGTTTCATTGTCCGTGTAGACGATGAACACATCAACGGGAATACGATGATCCTGTGCCCAGATCATAGGTAAAGCACAGTCAGTTCCTCCGGCTGGTAGACTGCGCGTCCGTTTGATAACACTATCAAGCCGCTCCTTCGCCGTTATGGGAAAATCACGCAATTCATGGCTAAAGGTCACGACTGCATAGGACTGCTCTGTCCGAGCCGTGACCATCGCCATAGCCGCAGCAGCTTCACGCGGTTTTACATGCATTCCAGAAACATATCCCAAATCCATTGAACCCGATACATCCAGCGCAAGGAGAATCCGCGCTCCCGTTGGCCCTACTGCCTTGAACGACAGGTAGAAGGCCTCATCTAATGCATCAATGATCGTCCCGACAGGACTCCACGTCAACGATCCTAACTCACCGCATCCTACCATGTAGATGTTCAAGGCTTGCAGAATAGAGAGAGGATGGAGGCGAGCACCGATAATACGCTCCTCGCTCGTGAGCCGCTCTGCTACAAGCTTTGTGTGCGTGCCTAGCGGTGCAAGAAGGCCGAGAGCGGTCAGCCGTCCTAGGTTTCGCAACAAGGCTGTCATGGGTAAGCTGGGAAGCAAGGCTTCCCACACACGTGCTTCCCGAAGAAGTTCCGTCGGAAGCATCTCCCACGTGAGCGAAGGATTTGAGGCAATCAGCCTGACAGCAGTGTTGACGGTCTCCTTGAGAGATGCCGACCGGTCCTTCTCATGACGGTAAACAGAAAACAGCTCTTCGTGTGCCTGGTGCAGACGAAGCGCGTCTTCTGGAATGGCGCTGATATTGACAGGACCATAGTGCGTTGGCTCTTTTTGCCGACGATCGACAAGACGAGCACCAAGGTTGTCAGGATCAACGTATAAACGGCAAATGGCATGGTGGGCTTCCGTTGGAGGAATCCAGTGCGAGAGACGCCAGGCATCTCGGTGCGTCCATCCAGCACGTGACTGGTACTTCATCAGCTGATAGAGAAGATCTTTTGGAGAAAGCTGGCTGTACCAGTTGCTGACAGCACGACGTAATCCTCTTCCCCAGCCTCGAAATGCTTGAACTTCGGAGAGAAACTGAAAAAGGTGTGTCGCGGTCCGTGCCACGCGAGGGAGAACCGTAACGGCTTCACGCCGTGCTTCTTCCGATCCCAGCGCCATCACCATGGCGAGCACAAAAAGAGCTGGCGTGTTCTTTGGTGCACGGCCGGCCGTGCTGATCTCTTCGACACGCTTGACAACACGCAAACCATCATCCTTGATACAGCGAACCACGGCTTGCGCGTTGTCAATCGTCAGCTTTCTTTCTGACACGTAGTACGTCCCTCCCTCGCTTCCCAGGATAAGAAACCGATCGAGCCGAACCCAGTCACTAACGGGAAAGACATACCCTCCCGCGTCGTTCTGCACCTGGTTCTTGCCAGGAATAGGCTCCCGCTGAGGAGTTTCTAGCGTCTGAAAATGCTTTGCGTATGTCATGGCATCCTCCTACGGAATTTGGATAAAATGACGAATAGTTGTCAATGACGAGGCAAAAATAAAAGCACAACAGGCAAGAAGGCGATGAAGGGAGAATCGTTAGCAGCGATAACCCTTCATCCACGGCCCGTCGTGCTCACCCTGCCAATCAAGCAGGCAAGTAAGCTGAGAAAGTGGCCTGGATGCGGTGACCTTTCCCATCCGGCCCGCTCAATCACCCACGCTACGATGAAAGCGTACAACAGATAGCAATTCCATGTCAAGACTAGCGAGGAAGACGCGAAAAGGCAGAAATCCTCCAGCTCACACCGTCAAACCTGAGACCTGGAGTCATGGCCTCACCTTCAATAAACTGACGAAGTGCTTGCTGACGGTTCTGAAGCATCTGCCTGATTTCGTTCACCGGCGGTACAGGTGATGGGACTTCAAACACCTCGACACGCTCAACCCACTGACCTGTACGCAAGAGGTCAAGATCGGCTGGTTGAATATCAGGATCGACGGACGTAAATGTTGGATCAGCATAGATGCTTTCAGAACCCTGTGGGACAGGTGCGCGGAAAGCTACACGCCAAGCATTTCGGTTCCCTGGAGCACGTCCTAAGATGATGATTGTATCCATCAGGACCTCACATCATGCGTAGAAACAAAGAAAAGCCGACTCCCCGTCACGGAGGAACCAAGGAGTCGGCCCAAGGGGTGTGGAAGCACATAGGTGACGGTAGTATATCCGGTCAGTTACACGTTGTCAAGGAAGCGTCACAATGTCCTTGATAAAGACATGAGGAGAGTCGTCATCAATGACCGTTCCGAGAACAAGAGGTTGCCACGGAGCAAGAAGCGCAATGGCCTGTTCCGTGTAAGAAGACGGAATGACGATGATGAATCCAATGCCCATGTTCCATGTCGTCCAGCACGTATAGTCGTCAATGCGTGCCTGGGAACGAAGAATGTCATAGACGGGTAGAGAACGAGGAAGCGCCGTAATACGATAACTGACCGTGTCGGAAAGACGAATGAGATTGAGCCATCCTCCTCCTGTGATGTGAACAAGTCCGTGAAGAGGAATCTGTGCTGTTGTCAGTGCCCGAACGGCTGGGACGTAAATAATTGTTGGCATAAGAAGCATGGGAAGGGTGTGAGGATTGAGGCCGAGAATTCGGCGGGCAAGCGTATAGCCATTTGCATGAAGACCAGAACTAGCCAGACCAATGAGCACATCGCCTGGTTGAGGTTCAGTGCGTTCACGCTGCCAGCGGCGACCAATAGCGGTCACGGAAATGTCGCATGGAGTATCTGGGTGAAGAAGATCGGGAACAATAGCTGTTTCTCCACCCACGATGGGAGCATTCGCGTGAGCAGCAGCTTTGGCAAGGCTTTTGGCAAGCGTGTCAAGGTGCGGCCAGTTGGGATCCCGCAGGGAAAGCGTGTCGCAGAAGGCAAGAGGAAAAGAGAAGGCGCAGAGAAGGTCATTGGCCACCATGGCAATGGCATCTTGGCCAATCGGAGCAAAACGATTGGCTTGGGCCGCAAGAAGAAGCTTTGTCCCAACACCGTCTGTTGTAACGGTGAGATCTGTTCCAGGAATCTCAGCAGCAAAGGCGTGAGGAGACGGGATGTGCAACGCGGAGAGGAATGATGTGATAGTCGAGGTGTAGGTCTTATCAAGGTAAGCAGTCATGTATGCATGCAGCACACCACACAATTAAAGATGAGGTGTGCTCACTGCTCGTCAAGAGCTACTGCAATTTATGATCTTGTAAAGAAGCTGCACAACAGCCTCTACCGCAAAACCAATTCTCCCCACAAGACGGAGGAAGATCAAAAATCACGTGAATACGGTGTGCTGAAGAATTATTTACACACCAGTGCAGCTGCGTATTGTCAATCTCATAATACACTCCATAAGACAGGTGCTTTACAACATCTCCAACACCAAACAGCACACGAGAGTCTGTGACAACCGGAAAATGAAAACGGCGGCAAACAGTCAACGTGTTACCAGCGTCAACATGCGCAGGAATAACACTATAAGGACGTAGACGAGCAATGAGTATACGTACAGCACAGGGTGGAACCGCACGCATGACAGAATCGCGTAACCCTATGGAATCAGCAACCGGACAGTGTACGTCGTACCACCCAACATAGTCATCATCGCTACAGAAACGAAGAATCAGACATTTTACATTCTCATGTGTTCCAACAGACCTCCACGATGGCGTGTGTCGCACCCAAGCATACTCAGGTACGGCGCGTACTAAATCCTTAATAACAACAGCATCACGCGCGTTCTCTCCACACACACGTATACACTCCAGTAGCTTCATGGCATATTATCAGGCTCCATATGCTGCGTAAGAGGCTTACCGTCAGGATCTAGAATAGGCTTTCCCTCGTTTGCATGTACGCAAAGAATCGCCGTGTCATCCTCAAGAGCAATGATGGTATGATGCTTGTCTTTATCAACACCAAAAAACGTCGGCGCCGTAAATATTGACTCACGACCATCTACCTTTACCAACACACGTCCACGAATGACAATACTAATATGATCGTGTGGATGTCTGTGTCCTTCGTGAATAACATCCTTCTTTGGATAGTATTGTTTGACTATCCAGATGTTCCCGTAATAGCCAGTCTCAATAAGTGCTTTGTACCCCTGCTTTTCGACAACCATAACACCTCCTATACGCGCGGGACAACCTCAGATGAATCAGGAAAGATACCACGGGGAATACCGCGCAGCATAGCTGACACATCAGGAAATTCAACACGTTCCGTATTTCTTTTAATTAAACACCCAGACTGCTTGTCAAAGTCGCACCACTTCATAATCCACTCCGCAACTCGATCCCGCGTGAGAAGACGTAAGGCACGAAATGGCCAATGCCTCTCACTCATTTGCCATCCTTTCCTCTCGCAGACCCTGCATGTTTCGTCATACATCCTAGAAACATCAGACAGAGTCGATCGAAGCGAAGCAATGTCAATACGATAAACTTCACATCCAACAACAGCAAGCGGCACGTCTTCCTCCTCATTAGCAGGGTCCTCAGCCTCCCAGACACCAATAACATGCGTATCACAAACAGCAACGTACAACCGTGGATTATCAGATGCCGTAATATATCTCCACCGTGCACCAAGATTTGGAGAAGTACCCCCTGTATACAGGGTGAACCGTGGATTCGTCGTACCAGGATCTGTCTTCTGATACGCCCTAATATCCGCGTCAATAGTATAGCCATACGGGTTCATACTCTGTCCCCATGTGGTGGGGAAAAATCCATATTCATGAACAGAAACTTGAAGAGATGACGCAGCAGCCGAGGCTGAACCCGTTGCCGTAGACAAGTTCCCTGTCTTCACAGCTCCACTTGCAATATGAGCATTGACAACCCAATCGTTCTTGAATGTCGTTAACGCCGAATCGCTCAGGTTCTGATTAAAAATGTTATCAAGAACTTCCTTGAGATAATTCCACTTGCCACGAGCTTGAGCAGAATCTAAGTTTCCTCCAGCCGCAGGATCAGTTGTATTTCCAAAATTCGATCCCATATCCTCACCTCACTTCGTGTAGTAGGGAACCGCAACCTGTGTACCATCTTTGATGGAGACAATCAAGTAACCAACGGGATTAGAAGGAAGGGCTGGTGCAGAACCGCCTCCCCCAACAGTCGTCTGCGTATCGAACGACGTAAGCGTCGATCCAACACGGGGATCTGAAAACATGAGAATAGGGTTAATCATCCAAATGCGATCGGCTGCAACACTCGTCTGCATCTCAACTTTGTACCTTATCTTTCTCACAGCAGTCCTAATCAAACCCGTCCAGCCAGTCGTATTTCCAGATACAATCCCATTCTCACTCAATGTCTCATACCCACCATCATTATACGTCGGTTCGTTTGTCCCCCACGTTGTACTCCCGTTTGTTTGATACGTGACCTTCACGGTAAAGATCTTCGTTCCCGTCCCAGCATTTTCTATGAGCTTTTCCGCATGAAACTCGGCTCTTCCTGTAAAATTTGAGCCAAGATCCATCAATGATTCACTAGACTCCCAGGACGTAAGCGTTGTCACAATATCCTCATCCCACTTCTGCCCAGCACCATCCCACGTCGCCCCTGCGTCGTCCCACTTCGTCGCTGTGACGGGACTGACGACAACGTCTGATATATCATTCTCTCTGTGCCTAAGATACGCGCTCGTAAATGCTCCTATCCCAACGTCATTGTGATCGAGAGTGTTCACAACATCCGTTGAGCCAGACAACATAAAATCAACATATGAGAATGCCTGATTGAGATCACCTTGCAACGTGCTCACAAACTTGTCCGCTGTGATCGTCCCACCGTATATCTTGGATGCATGCAAGTTGACAATTTTTGCATCAACAATAGCCGCATCCTGAATCTTCGTCTGTGTAATGGCAGCGTTTGCAATCTTTGCCTCCGTCACAGCCAAGTCAGCAATGGCAGCTTGGCCAACAGCCGCCGTAGCTATCTTTGCAGCAACGACAGCTCCGTCCGCGAGCTTCAAGTCATTAACAGCCTGATCTGCAAGATGAGAATTACCGACTTGCAATTGTCCAATCTTTGCGCTCGTAATGGCGGCATCCTTGATGTGAGCCGTATTAATAATGGCATTTCCAATCTGCGATTCCTTCGTCAGCACAAAGTCAGCCGCTAGCATGTTGGACGTGAGAATGCCTTGATGAAGAGAGCTATTCCACAGCGGTTTCAGCGTGCCATTGTCATTCCAGGCTATGAGAAAATCGTTTCTCGTCAGCGACGGAAACGTCGTCGCTGACGTGGAAAGGGTCGTGTTCCCTTTCGTCCAGTAAATCCACCTGTCAGACGTATTCCCATCCGTAATGGAATAGGATGTCCCATCCAAGACAATCGTCATCCCGCTCCATGCCACAGATCCAGGAGAAGGCGAATCATCCGTCCACGTCTCCCCCGTTAGCTCAACACGACCCGTATTGAGCTGAAGAGCAGAAATCGTGTCGTTCAGAGACTGGGGATCAACACCAACGGGCGTCGCTGTGACTTCACTCGTAAAGATGAGATTCGAGATCGTTGCACCAAATGTGTCAAACGAAGCTACCTTAAAGTAATAGGCTTGGCCAATCAGCCCTGGAATATCTATGTGATTGTCTGTCCCTCGGTAGACCTCAGTGGCATCAGTTGGCGTGAAATTCGGCGTTGTTGAACGGTGAACAGAAAAACCTGCCAGATCAGGAATATCCATGGGTCGGACAAAGGAAATGAGCACGCTAGTTTCACGAGCTTGAGCCGTTAGCCCGCTCGGGGGCAAGGGGACAGGATTAGAGACCGAAAGCTTAGCCTGAACGGGTGAGATCCCTCCGTGGATGTCACGAACAGCAACCGTGATGGTAAACTGCCGTGCAGGTGTACCATTTCCATCCTCGACATTCATGTCAAAGGTATAGAGAAATTCGGGGTCTTTCAGATGGAGTGTACGACGCTCTGTCCCATCAGGGTTGAGAATACGAACTTCAAAATCCATGAAGTCGTCGTCAGCCGTACAACCTGCTGGAATCCCGTCAATGTCAGCAGAAGGCTCATCAACATCAGCCCCGCAGGTCCGTGCCACGCGGTTCCATGCAAATAAGGCATGAGGCCCTTCAAAAATCCGGTTGTGCGGTGATGCAGACGTCCTGTCTTTATAATCCCTGAACAAGACAAGACCTGTCACGAGAGGAGGAGGTGTTGGAGCCTGCGGAATGATTGTGACACGGGGAGAAAGCATAAGACCAGAACGCACGCCGGTGATGCTCACGCTCTGGGCAATGTACACGTACAAAACACCGGCTTGCCTGTCGGGATCGTGCCAGATGGTGTTTGACGTGTTCCCGATAAAATTAAACGTTAACCCACCATCATTTGAACGATAGAGGTCAACGCTGGCAAAATTCGGGTCCTCAGGTTTCACCCACGAGAGAACAACTTCTCGGTTTCTCCCACCAAGCGAGATAGCTGTGAACTCCTCGACAAATGGAGGAATGACACCGCCAGGAAGCTGTGGTCTGTTACGCGAAAAGTCTTCCTGCGGAACGGCATCAACAAGCACATTGTCATTGTACTCGATTAATGTAACCTTGCACGTTCCGTCAGGTGTCTTGGAGATGCTCATAATACGGTAATCCTTCACCGACGCAGCCTTGACACCGATAATGACAACATCTCCAGCCTGCGGTGTCTCAGCAAATGATGCCGTCGATACAATCGTTACCGTATCCGTCTCGCCCGTTACAGGATCAAGGTCATGCGTTTCAATCGTCCCTGTTGCACTATGCCTGAGAATCATCTCGTACGTGTTTGACCCGCTAAATGACACAGGCATGTCGAGATGAACCGTACGAGGAGAGGTAAAGGCCCTGACCTTGACCCCTTCGGCTTGCTCTGCCGCTCCCCACTTGGTGTAGTAGCTCTGTACGCCGATACGATCGAAGACCTCTGCACCAAGCAGGTCCCAGCCGCACGTGGCCTCGGCCGTACTCTTGATGTACTTGATAAAATTCAGTTCCTTCCGCGCACGGCGCTCAACCTGGCTCCGCCGGCTCACCCCAATCATATTCACCTGCTTGACTGTGAGATGAGGCTGCGTGGATGACACAGCTTGCTGGTCTTCAACGGGTAGTGTCACAAGCTGGAATTGCTCAAGCCGATCAGCATACTGTAAGTTGAGCGCATTAAATTGCTGGCCGAGACTCAAAAATCCCCCTTTGAATGATGACAGGCCTCCCTCTGCCACCGTTGTTGATGACGTCAGAATGTTTGACCGCTGCACAGGACGATCAACTTTCACCTGATAAACACTTCCCGCGTTGATGAGAGCACCTTGAAAGGTGTTTGCCATCTCCGCCAAGATGTCCCACACCTTCCTTTGGTTGTCTACGACACGATCCTGCTCAAATCTTCGTTCCTTGATCGACCCGTCAGACTTCACATTCACAAGCTCATCGCAAAACTTGGCTTCGGTCTTGAATTGCTCAATATCGAGGTCTTTCTGGGGATCAAGAAATGCTCCCGCTCCGTACCGCGTGTTTGTCAGCAAGTCATAGACGTGCCAGACAGGATTCGAGGTCCATTGGTAGATATACTGACCGGTATCGACGGCCACGGCATCATCACTGAACCGCTTGTATGTTCCTTGTACAGGATCCCAGTAGCAGTCGGAGTACTCGATCGTAGCATTGTTCACTTGAAGATGAGGAACCTTGCAGAGTTTGCCTTTCGCAAGGGCGTTAATCGTCGGGAGTGCCCCGCTCACTTGCTCATTTGCCAGAACACGGACAGCAAGAAGCGCCGTGTTAGGATAGGAAAGGCGCATGTCCGTAACGAGCACCATCTCCTGGAAGTCAACGTCAGAAAATTTCTTCGATCCTTTGTGATCTTCCGTCATGCGTGTCACACGAATGTCATATTTCTCCTGTGGTGTACCGAGACGAGACTGCGGGATATAGACGCGCTTTTTGAGACGTGCCCTCCTTTTGTCAGTAAAGGTCACCTCATTAAAGAACGTCCACGTGACGTCTGTCGTCTTCTTAAACTCGATCTTGATCTTGACAGAGAGATCGGTGAACCTCCCATCGTTTTCAACCTTAAATAAGCCTTGCGGGAAGAAAAAGACCAGTTCAACAGAATCAACCGGTGAGTTCGTCGTGACAGTCACGGGCGTGTTAAACACAAGACCTGATCCAACAGGCTGCACAGTACGAACGTCCTGAAACTCTTCGATAACCGATTGCACATCTTTTCCTGTCCGCTGCTCGACGAAGATCTGGTGAAAGTTCGCAATCGGCTGGTTGTTCACCAAGTAGTTCGAGAGATAGCCAATCTCTCCTTCTCCCACGGCAAGCAGAATCAATGCCTCCTCAGGCTCATCAGGAAATGTGTACTCAACCTTCTGGGTCGTAGAAGACGTAAATACCCACTGCTTGACCGTGCCGATTCCAGCTTCGTGCGTCAGCTTGAGCCTCCAATCGGCCACCGATGCCGTCGTCAAGCCTTGCACACCCGAGCCACTAATTGTGATAGTCGCCGTGTTTTTCTTCTGCTCCTGCTGCGTGGTCTTTCCAAACACCCGTGCCCAGTTAAAATTCACCGTCGGGAGCGCAGAGTACTTGTAGTGATAGTGTAGCGATACGCCAAGATCGTACTGTGTCTGCGCCAGATTCCATTCCGTAAACGAAGTCGGTTCGTTATTCTGCACGTCTCCCCATCCCAGAAACGTCCACGTAGAATCCGTCTTCTTCTTGTACCAGAATCCCCAATTTCCAAGGACCGGCTGATCAAATGATGCAATAAATGTCGCCTCAAACCCTGTAATGTCCTCATCAATCGAAACAACAAACCGCGTCACATTATCCGTACCAGTTTGCGTGCCCTGACCAGTTACAGAAACAGGCCGTGTCCAATTGCCTCCAAAGCCCCGTGGACGTGTAAATACGGCAATGACCGATCCTCCGACGATGTGAGTCCCGTAAATTGGAGGAATGAGTGCTCCCTGCCCCTGCGTGTTTGAAATAGGTCCGAATGTGTACGTCCGAGTCTCATCCTCCTGGGCAAGGCCAAAGCTTGGTAGCTTAAACGGGAAGAGCAAGTCGATCATCCCGCCAACAACCAGACCAATCCCCGTAGCAATAAGCGCCTTACCAAAAATCGCTCCTATTCCGCTCGTATAGTATGTCAGCGTTAAACCAATAGCGATTAACGCTGCCCCAGCAAGAATCTTAAAGACGGCCTTCTTCGCCTCAGACAAGGCCTTAAAGACAAGAGCCGGAGGATGAGACCACCTCCGTACGAAGAAATGAAGAGGATCGTCATCACGAACAGGAGAAGAATCAACTTTTACCGGAAGGACAATCGTCGTCCACGGATTGATCTCCTTGATATACGGAAAGGATGAGAATTCCTGTTCCGTGAGAACCTCAATGTCATCAAGCGTAAACGTCTTCATGGTACCCACTCAATCCCTTCAAATCTCACACCAAAACTCTTTCGCGAGTTGTAACGATTTAACGAAGAGAGAATCACCTTGTTTGGACCAACACCATTCATTCCGGCGGAAGCATGCAAGAGCTTATCTCCAGGGAGAACAAGTGCAGCGTGCGTCAGTCTGCGGTCAATCCACCCAACCGTATCAAAATGCGTCACTGGAGCATCAGGAGATAAAACAGAGACGGAAAGCCCATGTTCACGTGCCACAGACTCCACCAAACTCTGGGCGACGTTCCACCGATCGTCATCCGTATACAATCCGTCAAAGATGTGCGGGTCAAGAAATGAAATGTCGATCCCCATACGCTTATAGACGTAAAGCACAACACCTAAGCAATCAAACCCAGGGTGCTCAGGCGTTCCCCTCCCTCCGATACAAAACGGTTGGCCTATGATCTCATCTGCTACAGCCTTGAGGTCACGAAGGCTCAACTTCATCAGCTCACCGTGTTTAAGATAACGCGATGATCCGTCACACCAGGAAACGCCCCAAATCTCTCCGTGTTGGCATGTGCCTTGCATCCATTGCTTGTATCATTCAAAATCTTTGAGCATGTGTTACCAGAGGAATCTCCTGGCGTGGAGAGAACAAATCCTGATGGTTGCGAGTAGGTGAAGGGTTCGGTCGTCGAGCGTATCCAACAGCCTTCACCTTTGTATGTATGCATACAGCGAGGGCGGGTGATACGACGGATCGGGACCTTGATGAGCGTTTCATCAAGGCGCGTGGCCAAATCAAGCGTGACTGTTAAGCTATCAAATGACGAGGAAAACACCACATACTGAAAGTCCATGCGCGCCGTCGGATCATTCAGCAAGTTGGCGTTCACGATCGTGATGAGACAGTTCTGCCCGACAAGACCGTTGTACTGCTCAATGTAATCCTGGAAAAGCCCGTTTGGCGATGCAAAGACAAGACGGGTGTCCGATATTCTCCCTTCCGCTGTTTGCTCAATGGCCTCAACACGAAAGGCGAAGGCTGTGTACGTCTGGCCATCAAACACGACATCTTCTGGATACTGAGCAACCCTGACAACAGTCGTCGCGTCAAGATGCTGCTCGACAAGATAGATCCACGGGCCTTGTTCGGTTTTATGAACTTCAGGAACAAACGGGGTTGGTAGCGCCATTAGCTCCGTACTCCTTTGAATGTGACTTCACTAGAAATATGAGCCTTTCCCGCAATAATCTCACGATTCAAGGAGTCGCTCGAAAAGCGCACAAGATACCCAACGTAGACAAAATCGTTCGTGTTGTAGAATGTGTTCAATGCAGAGGCAAGCGTAATCGACGTCGCCGTCAATCCAGCCACGCGCACGCTCTCCATCACCCACGATGACACGCTTGTTCTTCTTCCTACGACAATCAAATTACCAATGCTCGTAGCCGATGTCGTAAATCTTGCCGTATTGGTCACTTCCAGCGTGGTTCCAGGAGGAGAATAATCCGCCGTTAATTGAGCATCATAGGCCCATGACGGGACGGTAAACGACTCAAATGCCCCCTTCCTTGCGTCATAAAATGCCAAGAGATCGTCAAGCTCCCCATTCTCAAACGCTTGCTTGAAGTCAAACGTCAGATCAACAAGAGGAATCGACCACACCGTTCTCCGCTGCTCATGCCCAGAATCCATTTGCTGCACGTCTGTGCGCCAATTCACCGTTTTTTGTATGCGCACGTTATCGGGCTGGATGGAAAGAACGATTGACTCTCCCATGATCACCTCATCAGCACACGTCTCATTTGGCCATTCATTTTCACATCACGCGATACAATATTCACGACGGCATCTGGATTTTGAGCGAGGAACCTCCTGATTTCGTCAGGATCACTGAGGTTCACAATCGTCACACCCTTCTTGTCTCTCTCCGTTCCTACCGCAACGGGAACTGGTTGCCTTCCATCGTTTATCTCCTCCATCGTTTTGAGACCAAACTTCTCGACCGCCTTCCTCTTCATGACAAACTCGCCAGGCTCTAACAGACTAGGAACGCGATCACCAAAAATGCGTCTGCCGCGCACCAAGCCGCCGCGCTGAAAGAACTCTCCCTCTGGAAGGGATAACGAGCTGCCGGTTATATCAGCATTCGCATTTCCTTCCGTTGCCGAAGCTTCGGAACCTCCCTCGCCACCACCAAACATCCCTCCGATAATACTCGCCCCAAACGAAGCAAGGAGCTTAAAGATACCCTTCGTCACAAGAGATGCTGCTGTCTGTGCTGCGATGACCTCTATCGAACGCATCACACTCCGGAAGAAGTCTTTCATTGACGTGACACGTCCCTCAAAGACATCAAAGAAAAACTGAGCAAAGGACTGCTGCATCTGACGCGCCGTCTCATCCGCAAGCGTGCGCATGAGACCGAAAGTCGTCACCGTCTGGTCACTGAACCTCTCAAGCTCGTCAAAGAAATCAAAAAGAACGCCACCTTTTAACGCCGCGCGCGTCTTTTCAATCTCAGCTCTGACACGCTTTCGCTGCTCCCTCGTCAGCTCGCTCTCTCCCCCCTCAAGCTCCAGCTGCTTCTCCTCCGCTTTCAGAAACTCAAGCCGAGCCTTAAGACGATCCTCCCTGCTTGCGCCTTCTTCCTCAAGACGACGAAGGCGCTCCTCCGCAACTTGCACACGGCGTGTGGCAATCTCTGATTCAGCCTGCCGCTGTATATCGGCTGTCTCCTTGGTCAGTGCCTTAATGCGATCTTCAACAGCCAGGCGTCGCTCTGAAATAGATAAGACGGCCTGATGGGCTTCCGTCAGTCCCGAAACGAGCTGGGCTTCCTCTTCAATAGCCGACGCAAAACGTGATTGAAGTGTGAGCAGCTCCTCTTGCAGAGCTTTCTTCCGTTCAAGATCGCCTTCGCCGACTTGTTGGATCTCTCGCTCCTTCCGCGCAATCTCCTCAGCGATAGAAGCTTGACGCGCACGCACACGCTCAACGGAACGGGCACGGCGTTCAATCAGTTCACCGAGGAACTCCACACGCTCCTGAAGCTGTTGAGAGAACCTCGTCAGCTCGTCAATAGCTGACCTCGAAGACTGCGCAAACATCTTTGGAAGTGCCGCAATCTGCTCAATGGATAACCGGTCAGCCTCAGCAAGACGCTCACGGACGCGATCCATATTCTCGGCAACTTCCCGCAGACGACGCTCAACGCGGCTTGATTGCGCATCAAGAAGCCGCATGGCATCAGCGGATGCCTCGGAAATCCCTCCTAGCGAGAGCTGGATCTGCCGAATGACTGCGTCAAGATCGCGCAACCGCTCTTCAGCACGCGAAACTTGCTCCTTAGAAACGAAGACACGGCCAGGTACCTCCTCTTGTCCTCGCACAGCACCTTGAACGGTCGATAACTCGGTCTGCACGGCAAGCTTCGATTGCGCTTCAAATCCCCTGCGGAGCTGCTCGAGTGCCTGAAGCGCTTGCTGCCTAGCCTCATGAAGAATGCGAATGGCGCGTGACTTTCCCTCCTCCTGAATCCTGACAATTTCTTCCATCGCGCGTGCCTCGTCCTCAATATCCTGCGAACGAAGCTCCCGAAGCCGATCAACCGTTTCCTGCGTCGCCTGAACAATACGCGATGACGCATCAACAGACAGGCGTACAATACGATCAAGAGACGAGTTAATCTCCTGCCCAATGGCATCAGCCGTTCGCCTTCCAAGATCCGTTAGAATCGCCTCCTGCCGCTGGGCCTGCGCCTTTAAGAACTCATGCCGTTGCTTCTCAAAGTCTTCAAGTTGCGTCTGGATGGTACGGAGCGAGTCCTCAAGCTGACGTTCCTGATCACGAAGAGCTTTCCGCGTCTGTTCATCTGAGACAACACGCAAGCGCTGCCGCGTTTCGGCCAGGCGCGTTTCAACATCCTGAAGCTGCCTCCGTAACGCCGTCTCCATGGGTTCGACAGCACGCTCGAACTCCTGCATCAGCCTCTTTGTCTCTTCAAAGTTCTCACGCTGTGCCCTCTTAAACTCAATACGGAATCTCTCAACAATGGCTTGGATGGGCTGTGAGAGAGCTGTAAACGCGGCTTTTGACTCAGCCACAAAATCAGATACCGCACGACGGACATCACGTCTAAATGCCTGCGTCAGAGAAACCTCTTGCTCGCGCATGGCATCCAAAAGCCGGCCGAGATTGGCTAGCTCAGCACGACTTTCAACCATGAAGGCTTCACGCTGATCACGAAGCTTTCTCAGTTCCTCTTCAATCTCAACACGTGTCCTCTCATCAGCCTCCTTCAACTGAAGCTCAAGGAGACGTTCCTGCGCACGGAAGGAAGCTTGTTGAAGCCTCACAATCTCACGCATGCGCTGTTCTTGCTGTTCGAGAGCTTGTACTTGGCGCCGAACAGCTTCGAGCGTCCGTATGGCAGGAGAGACATCATTAATCTCTTCATGAATTTGTGCAATCTGCTCCATGACGGATTGACGTGCACGGAGCAGTTCTAACTCTCTTCTTGCAACAATCAACCGCCGTTCCGCTTGCAACGCCTCTCTGTTGAGCTTCGCAAACTCATCAGCTTGCTCCTTGACGGCATCAGTTTGCCCCTCAATGAGTGCTGTGATTTCACTGAGCCGACGCTCAACCTCTGCGATTTGCTGCGCCAGCTCGTTAATGGCCTGCTGCCTACGCTCCAACGCTTGAATGCCACCAATGCCAAAAAATTCCCCAAGCGCGCCTACAGCCTTGCCAAGGAGACCAGCTGCCTGACGAGAGGCTTCAGCCTGCGTAAAGGCTTTCGTCGCCGCAGCCAGGTTTTCAACCTCAGCTTCTAACTCCTCCCGCAGCGACTGTAATGTTTGGGTAAGCTCACGTGCCTTATCTTCGAGGACGAGCACGGTCGCTTGACGCAAGGATTCCAAGTTCGAGACATAGCGCTGGATGACACCGATGTTCTCCTCAAGCCTCTCACCCTGCTCCCCCAGTAACGCTGTTGTCCCTGGAAGGATACGGTTGGCCTCTTCAATCGCAGCATTCAGTTTCTCCTGCTCTTCTTTGCTGCGTCTCTTCGAGGCCGTTGCCGCCTCCATAACCTGCAGCGCTCGCCGTAACACAGACAATTGCGTCTGCTGGGCTTTTGCCTCGTTCAGCAAGTCCTCAGTCGCATCCCGTGTCACGGCGTCAAGAAGCTTTAACGCACCGACAAGACCGCCTACCGCCGCAGCAACAAGAGGGAAAAACCGCAATGCAAGACGTAAGACAAAGAGAAGATTCCGAAAGACTTCCCCAATGAGAATCCTTCCAGCCTTCGTGAGTAATGTCCACGCCGTTGCAGCCGCCCCAGCACCCTCGGCTACACCCGTCACAGCTTTGGTGTAGGCCGCCAACGTGTTAAAGCTTGCCTTCATCCCTTCAACAAGAGCCGTGAGCGATGGAATGGCCTTTGATGCTGCGACAAAGTTGATGGCCAACAGGGCAAGCCTCACGCCGGACAGGATAGATGTAAACTGCACAATCGTTCCGATTATTTGAAGAAGAGGACCACCAAAAAACTGGAGAGACGCAATGAGTGTTGGGAAGCGAGAAGCCACTTGCGCCACTTGCGTGTCAAGATCGACAAGCGCCTTCGTCAAATCCTCACGGATCGTTAACGTAGCCTGCGCAACGGTCTGGTTATAACTCTCCCACGCCGCCTGATTTCTCTTGAGCGCTCCAAATAGGTTCTCGTCAAATGCCTGCGCCACCTTCCCAACAGCGAACTCCGTGGATTCCATAATCTTGTTGTAGACCGCAGCCGTACGAGAACCCTGCTGCATGTTGAGCGCAGCCCGTGTCACATTGATGCCCATGTTGGTCAGGCGGCGTGGAAGACCAACAAAGGCATTGTCAATGGCAATGATGACGTCGAGAAAGTCTTGCTTCGCCACAACGGCAAAGTCAGCGGCACGCTCAATGAGCTTATCAATCTGCTCAGCCGTGAGGCCCGTCGAACGTGACATCTCCAGCATGATCAGCTGTGCTTGCCTGATCTCATCGGCTGAAACACCCGTCACCTGCTGGAGACGACGTGACGCCGTCACAAGACGCTCAAGAGAAACAGAGGCATCCCCCGTGGCACGCCGGTACGAATCGAGGGCAGCTTGCAAACCAAACTGCGTCTTCTCTAGCTCAATCCCAATACGCAGATACTCATTGGACGCACGCAAGAGACCGCTGCCAAGCGCTCGGGTGAGCTTACCAACGGCAAACTCCAACGCAGTCACACCCGCGAGGACCGTGCCACCAATAATGAGTCCAAACTTTCCAGCCGAGGCAATGGCCCCTCCGAGAGCCACGCCAAGACCCCTGACCGTGGTACCAAGAAGGTTAAACTGCGTCGTTGAATCCTCAACAGACTTGTTCACCTTCTTGAGCTGCGCATCAACGTTCTCCGTGTCCTTGCCCGTCTCCTTGAGAGCTTGGCGGAGCGCACGTAAGGCAGCCACGACCTCACGCGGATCGGCATCAAACGAAAACTCTATGCCACCAATCGAAACACCCACCGCTACACCTTCTTGAGTGTTGATGGATCGATATTAAAATGCTTCAGCGCCTCTTGAATCGACATCTCGCGTACCTTCTTCGGAGGACGCTTAGGCCTGGGAGGAAATGCCTCATGCATCTCCCCGCTCGGTGATGACTCCTTTGCTTTCTCCTCGAGATACTCCGCCAGCTCAGCCGCCGCCCCAGACATCAAGATGATTTGTCCGAGGGTGTGTCGCTCTGTAAGCTCGACAAGAGAGACGTGCCAGCGCTGGCACGTAGACTCAAGAGCGAGCGCGAGACTCGTCCCTGCACGAGACTCATCATCCTTCTGAGCGCGATAACGCTTCCGCGCAAGGGCAGCAGCAAAAAATCGTGTTCACCATTTACTACGACTTGACCGCCACAGAGCGAAAGACATTCATCTAACGTAGCATGCTCGTCAACCCACTCAGCATCGTATTGCGTATCATCACCGTCGAGCTTGGCGTAATAATTCAATAAAAAAACCGCGCCCTGCCGAGCAATTTCGGCAAAATCATCTTGGGTCGCGGTTTCATTCGGAGAAAGCTGTTTTGCATCAATCCTCTTGACCATGGGTGTGAGAACGTTCGCCAAACGCTTGGCAGGACCCATGGGAAGAGGACGGAGGGTAATCGTCTTGCCACCAACCGTGACTTGACGCCCTCCGTCTATCTGAGGAAACAGAATACGTTCCTCAAGCTGTCGAAGCTCCTCGTCAGAGAGGCCTTCAACAGCCTTGTCAAATTCAAGGTCGTTTAAGGCATCGTCAGGCATTATGCTCCTCCCCTTATGGGGTAGAGTGAGACGCTGCGATTACACGGGCTGGAAGAGATACCGCTCACCGAGTACTAACTCGTTGGCCCATGTCGAGCTTGTCAATCCAAAGACGTTAAAGGCAAACGGAATCTTCGTATTTTCCGATACGCGGATATTCTCGACAAACTCCGCAGCAGCTTGAACCTTGTCAAACCGATGCACGAGCTGGAAGCCGTCGATAAAGTCGGCCACACCCAGCAATGTGTACGCCGGTAGGGCCGTCGTCCCGAACGGGATGAAGTTGGCAACAGGCTTCCCAACAAAGTCATCAACAACAGGAGCTGGGTTAAACCCTTGTCCTGCAAAGTGCACCTCAAGCCCGTTAATAGACGAGATAATCGCATAATTCTGCGACGTGTCCCACGCTGGAGTTGACGATGCCAACACAATCTCATCCCCAACGTACCAGGCATTTGCCGGCGAGTTGGCCAGCGAGATGACAGTTGCTGTTGGCGCGGTTGGCGTCGAGACAACCGTCAGGTTCGCAGGCGCGAGATACTTCGCCGCATTACTCGGGACAGACCCCAGAGCATTGATCACTGCACGGGTATCACGTGTTTGAATATTAAACGTGACCCGTGCCGCAAGAGACACCGTCGCTTGGAACTGCAAAACGCGCGGGATGCCCGTCTGCAATTCAAAGATGCCCTTGCTAACCGTGATGGTTGGCGTTTCCTCGTCCACAGGGCCGAGGTCACGAAATCCAGCCGGAGGATTTGAAATATCCACCCGAGCTGGAGTCCACGACGTGCCAAAATCGGCGATCAAAAACCGCTCAATGGCCAATGACACGTCACGAACGGTAATAGGGTTTGCATAGGTGACACCCATACGTTTCCTCCTTACGATGTTTCACGCAAGAGCGTTGTCGTAAAGTTCAGCGAAAATACCACACGATTGTTGGCGTCACGGAAATGGACGCCAGGTTCGTGATCTCCAAAAATCCGTCCTGGATTGTTCGCCAGGACGTTTGCCTGATTATCCAACGCTGAGAAGACCTTCTCAGCTTTCTGCATCCCTGACGTAATGCTATCAGCCCTGATCAGAACCTGAAACTGCACACGCTTAATGGCATTGAGGTCAGCAGCCAATCGAGGACCACCTGTTGGGATCACCGCAACAGCCTCTGTTGGCTGATGGGGAAGCTGATACAAGAACACGTCAACGCCAAGCGTCCCTATTCCAGAGGTTTGGAGATGCGTGCCTACGTCATTCAGGACTGAATCAGTCAGTTGCACCGTCACGAGACAGCCTCGACATCAATGTCCATACGGACGACCATGATTTCCCTCAAGTCATGAGGTTTATGCGTCTGCTGTGTGACAGCATGCACAATGTTGCCGTTCTCAAACTTCAAGACCAACGTCCCGTAAAAGCCAGCCTTAGCCAACTTTACGAGAAGCCGGTCGTAAATGATCTGACACTGCTTCTCAGGCGTCAGCATACAAAACCAACTCTTTCACCCGATCCCACCAGGCCTCCCGCACAGTGTCAGGAAAGGCATACGCTTCAGGAACGCGCGTATATGCCACTCGTAAATGTTCCTCGGCACGTTTGACCTGCCGATTAAGATACCGATTGAGATCCTCAATGTCCCGAAACCATAAACGCTCAGATTTATGCGACTCTGTGACCTGCCCAAGGCCAATAGCCATGGAGGCGTCAAGAACAAGAGGAATGTGCGTTCCCCCGTGAGGGATCATACCTGCTTTTGCGAGAAACATCAGCGCCGACTGGTACACTTTCCAAGCATGCGTAAAATAGGGAAAATCATCCCTCCACATCTGATGCTCATGGTACAGTCGCACAATCTCCTGGAGATGCAAGATATCGTCGTCAGTTAGCACCTTCCCTTGATCCACGGACCACTTGACAAGGTTTAAGTGGTCTCTGATGAGCAACACCCACGCGAGCTTACGCTCAGGATGCTGCTTGAGGTCCTTGATGAGCAGTTCCATATTCCGCGTCTTTATCTTCCACCTGCGGTCTGCCTCGGTGAGGTACCCGTAATGGGCTAACATCGTGTCGGGTAACACCAGCGCAGGAACAACAGGCTGATCGTAGGTGCCTTCAGGACCGCTCTCGACATGCTCATGAATGACACCAACAAAACGGTATGAGGGACGACGCCGAAATATCCGCACGGGGACATCCTCATGATGCTCAGCATCAAGCGTGAGATGCCGCTGGCGGAGGACAAACCCCTCATAGAGAGAATCATGCATGAGATACTTGTGCATGCCCCGCCCGTTGACAAGAACTTCATCGGCGTCGAGCCACAAGATCCAATCACCCGTTGCATGACGGATTGAGGCATTCCTCGCTGCTGCAAAGTCATGCGGCCATTCCCCTTGCGTGATGATCAGCGTCGGAGGTTGATAGACATGCGGTATGACCTTCTGGGCGATGGCCAGCGTGTCATCCGTTGATCCCGTATCGTGAATGATGATCTCGTCAACATACGGAACCACACTCTTCAAGCACCTGGAGATGTTATCCGCCTCATCCTTCACGATCATGCAGCATGAAACACGTTGGTACGGGAGGGTGGTCTTAACCTTATGCTCAAGATCAATGGATCCAAACCCTGTCTTCTTTGGATTCGCTCTCCAGCAAATGAACCAATGACCAACAATCTCTCCACGCGACGTGATCGTCCAAAACCCTGCATCGGAGAATACCTCGTCCTTTTCTCCGAAGATCTGCTGAATATCACGGATAGTAAAGTGGTGAATATGCTGCGGAAGATGCTCTGCTCCCTCCTCATGTCTCCACGCAATGCTTTCCATCGGGCCAATAGGCATGGTCACGGCAACAAGCCCGCCAGGCTTGGCACAAAGCTCAATTGCGGAGAGGAACTCCGTCACGTGCTCAATATGCTCAAGAATCTCACCTGCCACAACAACATCGTACCGATGAATGTGCTCCGTCCCTACACAAAGGTCACGCCACGACAACGTCTCGAAACGAAGATGCGATGGCGTCTTGGCGTGCGAAGCACTAAATTGCATGGCCTCTTTGATGACGCGATCCCCAACATCTACGCCAACGCCGTGCATGGGCGGCCATCGTGTATTCACATACGTGAGGAAGTCACCGTTGTGGCATCCCACATCAAGCCAGCTCCCAGAAACATGCCCACCGAAACGCTCAATGTGATCAGCCAACTTGACAAAACGCCACCGGTGATCCCAGTTGTCATGACACGCTGTGCTGCTCTCCACAAGATGAAACTGATCCGTCTTCCTCACCGAAACATCAATCAGTTGCTGCGCACGCTTCTCCCACTCATCAAGACCATGAAGCTTCGCCCAGTCTCTGACGGCCACAATGTCAGAGTGATAGATCAAATTCTCAAGAATGCGATCCCTCTTCTCGGCATACCGCTTCTCAAAGAGCTGTGTGAGCACACACTCCCATTCCGCTGCAATATCATCCCAATACCGCTTGCGTTGAGCAGTCATTTCGACGCACTGGTGACGAAGGTCAAAGCTTCTGCCTCGCGCCTCGACAAGATCAACGACAGCCTTGACAAAATCATCTTGATATCGTTGAGATGCGGCATCTCCCTCAATGAGAATACCAGCCTGCCCGACGGTTTCAGGAAGCGCAAAGTCTTTTGTCGTGATGGGAATGGCTCCGCAATGCTGAGCCTCCATGACGGAAATGCAGGAAATCTCAGCAAATTGCGTGGGATAGAGCCAAGCTTGCGCCCGACGCATCTCCTCATAGAGGCGAGCCTTCGGTAGGTTTCCGAGAAACGTGACGTCAAGATCAGACGACGTCCGCGCTAACTCCTCGGCGGCTTCGATCTCATAGGAAACATGACGTGCCAGCGGAAGATCCTTTGAGAAGGTGTACCACGCAAGGCCAAGGCGGGCTTGCGGAATGCGCTTCTTGATCTGCGGCCAGATCCTTGTCAGCAAGATCTTCACGCCCCTCTCAGGACGCGAAGTATAGAGAAAATAATAGGGATCGCGCGGAGCACGCGGATCAGCAGGATCGCCGATCAGCTCACGATCAATGCCATTCCTTGTAATGATCACGTGCTTGAGAAAGGCATCGCGTGAGTGAGCTGGAGCCTCTCTCTCATAGACGTAGAGATGAAATTGAGACAAGAATAAGTAGGCATCTGTCTGCCAGAGATGTTCCTCCCACGACCCAAATCCTGATGGAAGGACATCGTGATTCCACAGCCAAATCATCTTTGCCCGTGTCTTCTTCGAGGCAAACACGGGATTTCTCACAATAACCAACAAGTCAAAGTCATAGACGGGACTGACATCATCAAACGTGCTGACGGGCAAGTATTCAACCCCGTAACGATCAAACGAAGCCTCGTCAACGGGGCAAAAGACCTTCACGCTATGCCCGCGACGTGCAAGCGCACGCGAAAGGCAGACAACAGCCGTCTCAGATCCACCCAAGCTTTCCTTCTCAACAGAATCAGCACGAATCGGTAATCCAGTCCCAACTAAAAATGCACAGGCGTATCTCATCCGTCCAACCCTCCATTCCGTATGTTAGAATCCAAAAATCCTCTTCGCAGCACGAAATCCTCGCTTCCCAAGTCTCTTGATCACTTCACGATTATGGTGGCGTATCACGGCAGCACGGGCTGCCGCGCGGGACCGAAACGTTCTCACCACACCACGCTTTGGCCCCCCGATCCTGACCCGATACAGGCCTCGTATCCGTCGGATACGTGACAAATCGCGGAAACGAGCCCGCACCGTGGCCAGACCTGTACGAACAAACAACCGCTCGGCACGTCTACCGTATCGTCGTGGTGGCTTGCGGCCCAAGCGCTTGGCGGCGTCCCGCCTGAATATGTTTCTTGCGATGGCGCTCAGCCGGCGTCGTGACCTTGGTACCTCTGATCTTCTTCTCAATGGCACGCTCAACCCTCTTTCTCCACGCCTCAATAAAAACGGGCTTCTTTGACACAACTGTTTCCGTTACAGCGCGGGAAATAAACTTCGGTCCACGCCTTCCATCCACAAGGCGCTGACGCGCTTGCGTATCCTCGTGCACCTTTGCCGCATAGGGCGTGTCATTCTCAATGACCACCTTGCCCTTCTCATTTTCAGCCACACGTGTCGCACGCTTGAGACGCCCCGTTTGCTCCGGCGTGTAGGTACGAACGAGAGGAAGCGTGCGCTCTTCCAATTCCTCCCTGAGCGCACGTTTAAGAAGGTCAGGATAGGCGCGGATCAGTTCGGCAAGACGCTTGTCGGCCTCGGCAAATTGCTTGCTCGTGTCCTTGACCGTCAAAAATTGCCGAGCCATTATCTCTCTGATCGTAGGCGTACGGAGACACCAACGACACCCTCATAGAAGTCTGTGAGCGGCTGCACCGACGAGACCACCCCTTCCGTAAACAACACGTTTCCCGCGTGGTCTTTGCCGTCGCTCAACTTGTCATCAATATTCACCACCACACCCTTTTCAAACTGCACAGACACCTCGGGAACGATCGTGAGCTGTCCTCCAGCCACAACACGCACGTGCGAGACAGCGATCAGGCATGGCACCGTCCGAGATGACGCGGTGTCGTACGATGGCTCACCCGTCACGGAGAACCCTGTCCTCGGCGTAATCGTGCACGTGTGGATCAACCGCGTCCTGAGTACCGATGACGATCCGAGGTTGAGCACGTCTTATCCCCGCAGCAAACGAGGTCCGCGTTTCCATTCCCGAAGCAACGCAGCGGCCTCATACGACAAGACATGACCTGTGCCCGTCGAGGCAATAGAATGCGTAACCGTACCGCCTGAGACAGAAATCGATAACGTCCCACGCTGCTGCGCATTTAAGACATCGGGTTGACCAATCTGCGCCAATCGATAGATCGCCTGGTAAACCTGCGCCTCAGGGACGTATTTCTTCTGCCTCTCAAGATCAATGGAGAACGACGAGACATCCGTTAAGCTAAAACGAAACGAGAGACTCAACGAACGCGGGAAGGCCAACGCTTGGCGGAGGAACAGCGGTTCACCTAACCAAGGCCTGCTGTCAATGTCACGGCAGGCGCGGAGAAGGGCCTGTGAGCGCTTCTCGTCATCATACGAGAACCACAGGGACGATGCCATCGTCGTGGCAGCAATGCTATTCGCGTCCGTCAACGTGACATACGAGTTAGAGGTTTCCCCTCCCCACGTCGCCACAAGCGTGACCACAGCCATGATGCTTAGTCCTCAAATGAAAACTGCGAGAGGTCAGGCTTTCCCTTTACAGGTTTTTCCTTCTCACTCGCCCGTAAACGAGCTTGCTCGCGGGCCTGCTCAATCTCAGCAATCCCAGCTTCAAGACGATCCAGAAAGTCATACCAATACGCTGCCGGAATCGGTGAAATCACAGGATTCCTGAGCGAGCGGGCTTCCGCGAGCGCCTCACGAAGCTGCTTCAATCCATGCGCAACCGTCACCTCCGTCCCTCCTCGCCTAGACCGCATTATGTTCCCGTGATGCTCGCACGAGCCATGCCTTCCTCATTGTACAATTCGACAGTGTACTCACCGATAATCATTCCCTTCTCAGCATCGCCGGTCTTGGAGACAGGCTGGAATTGGAATGTCCTGCCTTGCAAGGGAACGACGTGAATACGGTTCGTCGAGATTGCAAACAAGGAGGAAGCTGGCATCCACCGAGACATCACGACACGCTGCGTGCCGTATGTTCCCTCATACGTATCAACCACGTTGCGGAAGGTCCCCTCTTGGTTTGTGACCCGTACGCGGGAACCCTGCAAGCTATCAATCTTCCGCTTGTGGATCGTATCAACCACCAACACATCAATATCGTTACCGCCTTGCGTCCACGCGGACTCCACAACGTTCGCAATTAACGTATCCGAAAGCACGGCAATCGAGTGGATGTTGGTGGAAAGGAACGAACGCACGCCGCGCATGGTGCGGACAGCCGAAGAAGAGCCGATGGTGTTCCCTGAGAGAATGCTCAGGACCACAGCTTTCTCAAGTCCAACGACGGCTTCACGGAGACGCTTCGTCCGTTGATACGCAAGCTCATCGGCAATCCCGCCGAGGTTGCGGACGGCTTGACGAGAACCAGAGACGATCACGTCTTTCTTAAAGATCTGCATGTAATTGCTTCTCCGGACGCGACCAATCCCGATATCCTCGTCAACGTCGTCGCCTTCTAATGCCGCATCGGCGAGCACCGTAAACACACCACCTGTCCCCCAGGAGTTTGCGCTCGTTCCGCCAAACGCACGCTCAACCGTAATGGTGTTGCCTGAAATGACGGAAATCCGCATGTACTCCTGGCCGTCTGGATGGATGAGCAACTGCCCAACGAACAGCCGCTCAGCATCGCCGTTGGCGATCCCAATCTGCGTGTCAGCCGTTGTCGATGAGATCGCCGTTGATGCGGTGATGCTTTGAGGAGCTAAACTATCCTCCAACCACTCATGCAGCACGTTAAAACCTTCCCGCATGGGTGGCGTGAGGATATCAAGAAACGGTGTTTCAGACGGGGAAATCATCCCCACCTCTTCAGAGACGTCCTCCGCTAACGACTGAAAGACGTTTGTGCCATAGATGGCAAGTCCATTAAAGGCCATCGTGTCCCTCCTTTGTTAGACAGGCTGACCTTGCTGACGAAGCGAGCGCTCCAACGCGGTCAGCTCTGTCTTCAACTTTGTCACCATCGCAATATCATTCGTATTTCCTGTGCGTTGTGCCAAGGCCCGAGCCTCATCCAGCTTCTGCCGAAGCGATTGCAGTTCGGCCGAAGCCGTCTGCGCACCAGGTCCTTGTTGATGTGTCCCACCGCTTCCCGTCTTGGTGGTTTTAGGTTTTCGTAAAAACGGAGGTAGCTCCTTAATCACACCTTCCTCAATTGTCGTGTCGAGGCCATCTTTCGTGGTATAAATCCACTGCTGTGTATCCTCGTCCCATCTGGTCTTATTCTTAAAATAGGGTAACGCAAAATCCACATCATAGACGTCAGCACGAGATAGCGCCGACGCAATGAGTGAATCACGCGCGGCTTCACGCCGCTCAATTTCCGCCTCAATGCGCTTCCGACGCTCCTCCTCAATCTGCCGCGTCAGCTCCTCTGTCCGTCGCATCATCTGGTCAAGCTGCCTGTGCAGGTCCCTGATTTGAGGGTTCTGTTGATCAGGCGCTTTCGTGAAACGACCAGAGGCATCACGTGGCGGTGTTGCACGGGTTGCATCGGCTGGCGGAGGTTGAGATGCCGCGTGCTGTTCCGTTGCCGGCGGAATCTCAGGCTCCGCAGTCTTGTGTTCAAAAAAGTCGTGAATACGTGATTGCAAGGCATCAAGCTGGTCGGTGAGCTTCTTCAACGCCTCACCTTGTGCTTTGACCTCTTCACGGAGAGCACGCTTGTTCTGCGCAACAATGTAATTCACTTGCTCCTGTGTGAAGAGTCTCTTATCCCCGCTATCTTGCGGTGCCTCGGAAGATTGCAGATCACTTTGTTGGCCTTGACTCTCTTGTTGCGATTCGAGTGCGGCGTTTTGCGTGTCAAGTTCTGGCATACATTAACCTCCTTGTTGGGGAGTCTGCTGGACCCCTTGATCGGGTTGAGAAAACTGCTGTTGCTCAAAGAAAAACCGTTGCGCTGTCGTTTGCGCAATTTCTTGCGCGACTTGAGCTTTGACAGCATCATCTTCCTTGTAGAGGAATTTGTTGGCAAGCTTCGTCCGCATAATTCGTGCAAAGGACACCGACTTGATCTCTTCCACGGCACGGGAAAGCGTCGTCAATTCCTCATCAAATAGTTCAATCCCAAACTCTTCAGGATAGTCAATCGTCCCTCGCCACTCCTCATTCAACCAGGCTGCCCACAGGCGGTGGATCTGCTGTTCCGCGTTCTCCAGCACCAACGCTTGCTCAGCCAGTGCTTGATTGGTTTCGTTAAAGTCGAAGGCATGAGAGACACCTGATTGACCTCGTGTTGGGTTAAGCGTCCCGCCAAGATGTGCCAGCGTGAACATCTCGGTTTTGAGCCGATCTATAGATTCGAGAATCATTTGAGCCGGCGCTGTTGGCGTGGCGATAAATTGCGGAGGAATATTGCCCGTGTACTCTAAAACGTTATTCGAGCCAATGATCACGTCCGTCGACTCGTCAGCCACGTCTTTATGCAACGTCAGGATCGACATGACTTTCTGATGCAATTCCTCGTCAAGCAACGATGTCCATTGGTATATCGCCACGTTGATCCCGCTGAGGTCAGTGAGAGCGGAAATCCCACAGCCTGGATCAAGACTACTTGGTTCACGAACGACAAGAACAACAGGTACTTCACCGAGCGGATTTGGCCCCTCGTCAATCAGATTGACCTCTTTTCCGCGGATCTCATGCAAAAACCACTGCGTGCGTGTCCACGTCCGCACACGTTGAGCCTTCATCGTTGCCTTCATCGGGAGGGCGGATGACGTATACGGAGATGACCGAGGAAGCTGAACCGATGAGCTGACCAGCTCCGGTGAAAACGGGTCTTCTTGATCGGGAGCATCCTCCTTCCACCGTATCCATAAAAACCGACCCGCCGCATCCTGCGCCCAATTGATTACCCGCGGAGGATCAACGGTGTACAAATACGGACGCAGACCAAATGCCAACCTGTCAGCTTCCGTCAGCAACGTCTCCGTCAGACGAGGCATATCAACCACGACATACACATGCCCGAAGATGTTCATCCTGCGGTGGACGAACTTCTTCATAAAATTGTTCATGTCGTGACCCTTGCCATCCACGTCTCGATAGAACTCTTGAAGCTCATCTGGCGTAACTGGAACGCCGCCGGTCCCCGAGATACGATCCGCCGAACGAACAGGCGGGCGGTTGTAGATAAACGCCGAATAAATATCAATAATCGGCTGGCAGAAATTGAGATAATACGTACGCTGCTTACGACGCAAAAACGAGCTTTCATGCTCACGCTGGTGCTGGACAAGCAGATCACGAACCCGTATCCCGCCCTCGTAGACACGAAGAAAGGTATCCCAGCGCGCTTGCAAGCGCGTCACGCAATCATGCTCAGCCAGCAGAATCGCCGCGAGATCAGGCTTGGTATTCGGTCGAGTCAACACAAGAGGCGGCATGCATCATCTCCTGCGCATCTCTGGACGAGCGCCCGTTCTCAGCCACTGACGATGATGGGTGTTGCACAAGCCCTTGGCGTGATGGGGACGACGGCAGAGACGGGCTTGGCACAGCATAAACTTCCTTCTGTGCAGAGCTACATGATCACGCAATGGCATCACGGCCAAGTTGCGTAAGCGATTATCCATCTTTTTCTCGTTTTTATGATGAACAACCTCATCAGGACGCAGACGCCGTCCTAAGCGCTGCTCCAGCAGTATGCGATGCTCAGCACGGGCCTGCTGAAGATCACGGTCCCAGACGATATGATGACGGTCATCACTCATAATCGGACAACTTAGCGTCTGCGCTTTGCACGCTCACGAGCAATCATGCGCTTGACAGCCTTCGAGAACACACGCACGAATGGACGTTTTCCCTCGCGAATGCGTTTGCGCAAGTTCTTGAAAAACTGAATTTGCTTTTCACGCTTCGCCACGCGAGCCTTTGTTCCGACTGCCAACACGCGATGCCGGCGCTTGCTGATCAAAGCAAATTTTCCTGAATCCAGCTTCACGATCATGTGCGAAAAGCCCTCTGTAATGCACGTTTCATCACGTGCCGCGTTTCACGCATTTTAGCTCGTTTCGTAATTATACGTGATTTCCCTATGCGTTTTGAACGCCTCCCCGACAGAGCCATCTTCATCTGGCGGATCTGACGCTTTAACCGCTTCCGCTCAGCTGGCGTATGATAGTGCAGCGCCATGACTAATCCCTCCTTCCGTCAGGACCATAGCGACGACGGCGGACAATCCAGCCTTTCTTGGCAGCACGCGACCGTTCCGCCGATGTCTGAAGACCCCTGACTTTTTTCATGCGAAACACTTTCTCGCGGAAAAACTTGGCAATACGCTCTCTCCGACGCTTGGGGAAAAACTTCTTTGGCCGACCTGGGCGGAGCTTCACACCAAGAGCGCGGTCAACACGCTCACCAGCCCGCTTAAGCTTCTCTCCTGCCACAACAAGGGTCGACCCTGGCGTCGATCGTGATCGATCGCGGGGACGAGCTTCAGCAGGGAACCGTCGAGCAATAGCTGTCACCAGCGCACCACCGCCAAGCACAACAAGACCTTTCGCCGTCAATCTGGCAAGCTTCATGCGCCGAAGTTCTGGAGAGAGCGGCTTTTTCTTAATGTCCTGAAATGTCCTGACGGTCTCCTTGAGCACATTCACCGTTCCCCGCTTGCGAAAGATAAAATCAAGCGGATCGGTGCGAACGAACTCCTTGCCAAGACTCGCACGGACGCCCCGAACAAACGATGCAGCTCCCTCAAAACGCCGAGCAACACGACGGGAAATACGGACCTTGCGCCCGAACAGACGGAAGATCCGCATAGGTTCGACACGTTCCGGACGCTTGAAAATCTTCCGAAGATCGATACGTGCTCGGACCTCACGGGATGGACGGAACGGCCGTGTAAGCACCAATCGCCGGAACGGACGACGACGGACAGGAGACTCTGCAAGCGTCCGGACAACACGCCGCGGATTACGGAAAACCGGTGACCCGACCGTTTTGGGTACAGCACGGCGTACAATCCGCCCGTTTTCTACGCGCGTGACGATCGTTTGCGTCTTTTTGAGGAACTTACCCGTCGCCGGATCTTTCAGACGCTTCGGAGCGGCCTTGCGCACGCTTTGATCCGGCGATTCCTTGAGCGCCTTCGACACCTTGCGTGGTGTGCCCACGCGCCTGCGTTGCTTCTTCGGCTCGGCCATCGTTTATGCCAATTTTGCTCGAACGGTTAAGCGAAATGGAATGAGCTGCGTGATGACAAATCCTGAAGCATCGGTGATCTCAACTTCCGCATGAAGCTCACCGTCTACCAGGTCACCCGCAGCAAATTGATACTCGGCCACACCGCCCGCCGCGTCTGTAATGGACATCGTCTTCGCCTGCACAGCTTGCCCATTGATGCTGTAACGCAGCGTGACGGTTGCACCTGAAAGAGAAATGACCGCATTCGTGTCTGCGTTTTTGCACGTCACCACGAGCTTGCTGCCCGTGTCGGATGCGACAAAATCATAGTGAGAGGACATGTGTCATTACGCCCACGTAATATCCAAGGCTCCTGCGGCAAACTTGGGTGCGGGGTCTCCATTATTCACGGTCTTGGCCGTTCCCAAGTTTCCGTAGAGCAGCATATCCCCACCCGTTGAACGGGTCAGAATCGCCGTCGCCACGATACTGCCCCAGTTGGCCGTCGGAGCTGGAAAAACAATGTCATTGGCATTATCCGTCAATCCATTACCGGCTGAAGCCGCATTCCAATTCGTATCAGACGGGTTGTACAGCACACGCGCATAGCTTCCACCGGAGACCTCTGTGCCCCCACCGGTCTCCCCAGGAGCTGCCGTGTATAACGCCACGTAGAGAGGACGCTTCGGGACGCCCACGGCAATGGCTTGCCATGTCACGGTGTTGTCCGCTGTCTCATCACCAAGATTTGCCGTGTTCCACGTCGGCTCCGTAGACCCAGACGTACCAGCTGCCACACACTGGAAGAGCCGATTGTTCCATGTCGTCGGACGAACGATGTCCCCGACAGCATATGCTGTGCTCGCCGCCCAGGCATTAACAGTGAGAAGACCTGTCCGAAACAGGTGCGTGATCATCTGGTTCTCAAAATAGTCAGTCAGCTGCGACATGCTTCACCCTCCGTTACGAAACACGTGTGTGAAAGTGCACCACAGCGGTTGGTATCGTACCACGATACCATTGCTGTGCTCTTTTATAGTCACCATCAGAAAAGCGTAAGGGCCAGTATTGCAAAGCTTCTCCGTACCTGACAACAAGAAGCGCAATCAGGTACGAATCGTAGATATTCTGCCAAACCTGCACAAGAGGCCCGTACTTCGTCACCATCTGAGCCTGCCACTCGACAAACTCAGGAGCAATCTCCATTGCCTGAAGATGCTCATCATAGGCCGCACGGCGTAAGGCCAGAAGGTCCTGATACGGCATGGCGGCCTCTTCTTCGCGTGTCATCATCAATAACTCAGCCTTTTTGGACATCACATGCCTCCTTCTACCGCACTAGAACGTTGCTGTGACAGCATGCGTCTGTGAGAACGTTGCTGTGAGATATAAGACAAGAATAATCTCGTCAGCCAGACCAGCGGGCATAAACATCGCCGTGGCCGTGAGAGCACTGACAAGGTTGATCGCTGTCTCAAGATCTGCCGCTGTCTCAACCGCGGCCGAAATGGCCGCGTCAAAAAGAACTGGAAGGAGCAATTGTGCCGATACACTAGCCGATGCCACAATCGACGTATCAAGCACGATAGCTGTAGCAAGCTGACTTCCAAGCATGCATGTGCCTGAGAACTGCGAGTCAAATACAACCTGCGTGCTAAGTTCAGCTCCGGTTCCGAGAGACACAGGAAGACTTGACGTCAGCGCTATGCTCGTTGTCAGCGAGGGCTGCGGCAGTGTTCCTGACACCGCAAGCACGCTATCCAAGAGAATCTGCGTGGTGAGGTCGGATGCGAATGCCCCAGAGACGCCGATTCCTGCGTCA
>JAUZQU010000125.1 GCA_030950835.1 Mariprofundaceae bacterium
TGATTTTAATAATGTATCTAACGCTTGTTTTGCGGCCTGGGGGTAGTCGGTTGTATAATGTAAACCCCGAGACTCATGGCGTTGTTGCGCACTGCGCACCATAAGCTCAGCGATTAAAGATAAATTACGCAGCTCCAATAAGTCACGACTTACTGGATGTTGCCAATAATAACTGGTGATTTCTTCACGAATCAGCGTCAAACGCCTTCTTGCCATGCGCAAACGCTCTGAGGAACGAACTATACCCACATAATTCGACATAATCGCCCGAATTTCGTCCCAATTATGCTTGATTTGTACCCGCTCTTGTTCAGGCACGACACCACTGCTGTCCCACTGGGGCAAAGGCATCAGCATCTTGCCACTTTCATCTGCTTGTATGCCTTTGGCGCAACAGTCCGCCATCACCAGACACTCCAACAAAGAATTGCTCGCCAATCGATTTGCCCCGTGAAAACCTGTACACGCAGATTCACCAATCACAGACAAACCCGCAAGGCTTGTTTGCCCAGCTACATCCGTTTGCACACCACCACACATATAATGCGCCGCAGGCACAATAGGAATACATTGGGTACATATATCCATGCCCATCGCTTGTAAACGCTGTTGAATATTGGGGAATTGCTGTTGTATTTTCTGCGCACCCAAATGCCGCACATCAAGGTACATACAATCTTCACCACTTTTTTTAATTTCATGGTCAATCGCTCTGGCAACAATATCGCGTGGCGCAAGCTCGCCACGTTCGTCATAAGCAAAAACAAACCTATGCCCTGCTTGATTCACCACATGACCACCTTCACCACGCAAAGCTTCAGTGAGCAACATCGTAGAACCATTGGGATTATATAAACAAGTCGGGTGAAACTGCATGAACTCCATGTTCATCACCGTACAACCCGCTCGCCATGCCATCGCAATACCATCGCCCGTTGCAGGATGTGGGTTGGAGGTATAAAGGTAAACTTTACCTGCCCCTCCTGTCGCTAAAATCACATGTTGCGCCGCCACAGGCACAACATTGCCCTCTGGATTTAAAATATACGCACCCAAACAGCGGTTTTTTGTTTGGCAAGCGCCTATTTTTTGGCTGGTAATCAAATCAATAGCCACATGTTGGGTGAGACAAGTAATATTCGGATTGTTTTGCACATGTTTGAACAAGGTTTCACCAATGGCTCGCCCTGTAGAGTCTTTATAATGTGCAATGCGGCGATGCGAATGCCCACCTTCTTGGGTGAGGTGAAGTTTGCCTGCTTCTTCATCAAAATTGGTGCCCAAATTCAGCAATTCTTCAATAATAGCGCTGCCTTCATCAATGATTTGTTGCACCACATCGGCATGACAAAGCCCAGCGCCTGCAGACATCGTATCTTGAGCATGGGCGGCGGTGGAGTCTTGCTGGCCCACCGTTGCCGCAATGCCACCTTGCGCTTGAAAAGTATTCGAATCAGGAAAGTCCGCCTTATTGACCAACAGTACCTGCCCTTTGGCAGCTAAGCGGTGTGCCGCCATCAGTCCTGCCGCACCACTACCAATAATCAGGTAGTCGGTGTGTTGGTTATGCGTTTGAACAGGCATTTGAATAGGCAGTTGAGGCATGGGCATAGGTTAAACATTTTGTAGCTGATTGCATCTTTGATTTTTACATGCCCTACTTCCCATGTTAAGCTTCTCACTCAACTTCACATCGAATTTTAAATTTCAACAGGGGCAAGCATGAGCACAACCATGATTATACTTTTAGTTCTTTTAGGTGGCGGAGTCATTGCTTTTCTCTGGATTGTCATGATTTACAACCGCTTGGTCAAACTGAAAAACTATTTCAAAAATGCCTTTGCGCAAATTGATGTGCAACTGGTGCGCCGCTATGATTTAATCCCTAATATTGTGGAAGCAGCCAAAGCCTACTTAACCCACGAACGTGAAACCTTGGATGCCGTCATCTCCGCCAGAAATGCGGCTGCGGCTGCGATTCAACAAGTCAAACGTGACCCTAGTAATGCCAAATCCATGCAATCATTGATGGGTGCAGAAGCTGCTTTGGGTGGTGCAATGCTTAATTTCAATGCCTTAACCGAGGCATATCCAGACCTCAAAGCCAACGAAACTATCGCCCAACTTCAAGAAGAGTTGATTTCAACTGAAAATAAAGTCTCTTTTGCTCGCCAGCGTTACAACGATGATGTCATGGGTTATAATACGCAACGTACTTTGTTTCCTGATGTGGTTTTTGCCTCCATGTTTGGCTTTAAGGAAGCTATCTTTTTTGAAGTCAGCGATAAAAAGCATAGCCAAAGTGTGAAAGTCAGCCTTTAAACACAAGTACCACGTTAAAGCAGCCAATAAATAACCAATATGGACTTTTTTGAACATCAAGCCAGTGCCAAAAGGCATACATTTTGGTTGTATGTCTTATTTTCTTTAGCCATACTCATAGTTGCTACGGCTGTATATGCCGCATGTATTGCTTCACTTTATGTCTTTACGTTCATGGTTCATGGCTTTATGTTCCATATTATCCATAACATGCCTTACCCAGATCATTTTTGGGAAACCTCTCGTTTCCTCATCGTTTTCAGCATCACTTTAATTGTTATTTTACTTGGTAGTTGGTACAAAATGCGTCAACTCAAACAAGGTGGAGGTCATGCAGTTGCTAAATTGTTAGGCGGCAAACAACTCAAGCGTGTGCGACACCCTTTAGAGCGACAACTGCGTAATGTAGTTGAAGAAATGGCAGTAGCATCAGGCGTGTTAACCCCTGCTATTTATATTTTGGATCAGCGTGGTATCAATGCTTTTGCCGCAGGTTATGAAGCAGGTAACACAGTGATTGCAGTCACCAAGGGTTGCATGGAGATGTTAAGCCGCGATGAGTTACAAGGCGTGATCGCCCACGAATTTAGCCATATATTACATGGTGATACCATCATTAAAATGAAAATGATGGGGCTATTACATGGCATCACCATGGTTTCAGACTTGGGCATTCTGATGATTGCAGGGCGTTATTCCAAGCGTTACTCCACCAATGGGCGTGTCATGATTCCTTTAGTGATGTTGTCAGGCATATGTATTTTCAGTGTGGGTCTTTTGGGTATGTTGGCAGCTGATTTCATTAAAGCAGCGCTCTCTAGGCAACGCGAATACCTTGCCGATGCCTCTGCTGTACAATTCACCCGCAACCCCGAAGGTATTGCAGGTGCGCTGCAAACCATTGGTGGTTATAAAGAAGGTTCAAGGTTAAGCAGCCCCGAGGTTAAACAAGTTAGCCATTTGTTTTTTGGTGATGCCCTCAAAGACTGGAGGAGCAATGATTGGTGGGCATCGCATCCACCACTTTTATCACGTATTCAACGTATTCAACCCTACTTTCGCGGAAAAATATCTAGAGTTGATGCACAAAGTGTACGTTTTCAAAATGAACAATATGCCAGCAGCATGTTCTCCCCTGCCCCAAGTCAAATTCAAGTCTTAGCGCAAACCCAAGCTGTGATGCAGCAAGTGGGCAATGTGCAATTGGAGCAGCTTGAACATGCCCAACGTATTCTCAACAGTATTCCTGATGCAATTCGCGAGCATTTGTATGATGCAGGATCTGCCAAGGCTGTATTGTATTATTTACTTTTAAGTAACGATAAAACCATGATGAATCAACAGTTTCAACATATATCAAAAGAAGATAGCCCATCTGTATTGGCTGAGCTTATTCGGGTACGCCAAGCTTTGCCCAAGCTAAAAATTGAGCAACGTTTACCTCTGCTCGACTTACTCTCTCCT
>JAUZQU010000126.1 GCA_030950835.1 Mariprofundaceae bacterium
AGGTTGATGCAGCAGCTTGCCCAACGTAGCAAAACGTTCACCAACAATCGCATGATGTGGGCTTACCCTATCATAAGGCAAAACTTCCCAAGCAGGGAAACGCCATAACAATTCAGGTCTATCTTGCAAAAAGAAAGATAATTCTTCGGCTAAAATACGATATGAGCGCACATCAGGGCAAATCCAGACTTGCAATTGTTTGCTGTTTTCAGCTTGCTTGGCAAGTTGATAGGCTAAACCCACTTGGGCTAAGTTTGCCGCTAGGCTAGTTATCGCTGAAGGCGACGTGGTAGGAGAAGGTATGTTGCTTTGATTCATAGTGGTTAAGAAGTTGCTTTAACTGTCTTGCTTGAGCCCAATTTTAGCTTCTGCAACCAAGCTTTCAAGCTCATCCAAAGTTTCTTTGCTGCTGTTGCTAATTAAATTTTCTAAACCTTGTGGCACAGCAGTTGCTCCTGCTTCACCACGCCAATACACAATCAAACCATTCAAAAAGGCTTCTAGTTGCTCATCGCTCATTTTGACGTAATTTTTGTTTTTTGCGCCCGCTGACAAAGCTTTAATTGCACTGCTGCTTAAGTCTAAACCGCCCATTTCAAAGATTTCTTTGACTTCAAATTGTTTCAAACCATTCGCAATGGTTACTTTTTTATAAATACCGTTATTTTTCATGGGCAAATCCTAACACTTTATGCCAAAAAACCACAATTCCATTGCTTTACAGGCTATTTATTTCCAGCATTGCCCACTATGTTGGAACAAATCAGTCTATTTTTCATCTCTCTCATCGCCAACACCTTCTCTTCATTGGCTGGTGGTGGTGCGGGTTTGATTCAATTACCTGCGCTTTTGCTGCTTGGTTTGCCATTTAGCATTGCGCTTGCTACCCATAAAATTGCCAGTGTTGCTTTAGGTTTAGGCGCAGTAACACGCTACCTCAAAGAAGATTTAATCCAACGTAAACTCGCCTTATTGATGCTGGTTTCGGGTTTGCCTGGTGTAGTCTTGGGTGGTTTCATCATCATCAACATCCCCGATCATATTGCCAGCTTTGCCCTTGGCATACTCACCATGATGTTGGGTATATATTCTATATTGAGCCCCAACTTAGGCACAGTCTACCAAGCTAAAAACATGCAAACACAAGGTTTGCTATTGGGCGGTATGGGTTTGTTCTTCATTGGTATACTCAATGGTTCTTTAACCTCGGGCACAGGTTTGTTTGTCACACTTTTCCTCATTCGCTGGTTTGGTTTAGACTATAAACATGCCGTGGCATACACTTTAATATTGGTTGGTGTTTTCTGGAATGGTGCAGGCGCTGTCACCGTGGGTTTATTGTCCGACATCAAATGGGACTGGTTGTTTGTATTATTGCTTGGTTCATTTATCGGTGGTTATATTGGCAGCCATTTGGCAATACTCAAAGGCAATAGACTCATCAAACGCAGCTACGAAATCATTACCATCACCATCTCACTACAACTCTTATGGAAGGCAAGCACATGACGCAAACTATTCAACTCAAAGACTACCAACAACCCAATTTTTCAGTCCAACATGTATCCCTCTGTTTTGTCCTAGACCCTGATTCTACGCAAGTTACAGCAACAGTGCAGTACCAACGTCAGCAAGCAGGTATGTTGCGGCTTGATGGTGAACATCTTAGCTTAAAAAGCATCCAACTTGATGATAACATCTTAAACACAACACAATATCAATTGCATGAGAAAGGTTTAAACATTCCAGATGTCCCTGATGTTTTTAGCCTTAAAATTATCACCACCATCAACCCCCAAGCCAATACTGCTTTGGAAGGTTTATATCGCTCATCAGGCAATTATTGCAGCCAATGCGAAGCCCAAGGTTTTAGACGCATCACCTATTTTCAAGACAGACCTGATGTGATGGCAACCTTTGACGTTAAAATCATCGCCGATAAATCGAGTAACCCTGTGTTATTATCCAATGGTAATCCTGTGGCAAGTGGTGATTTAGATGCAGGTTTACACTTTGCTGAATGGCATGACCCCTTTCCCAAGCCCTGTTATCTGTTTGCCTTGGTGGCAGGCGACTTGGCAAAGGTTGAAAGCACCTTCACCACCCAATCAGGGCGTGATATTGCCTTAAAAATCTATACTGAACCCCATCATATACACCAATGTGACTTTGCTATGGCTTCGCTCAAACGCGCGATGCTTTGGGATGAGCAACGCTTTGGTTTGGAATACGATTTGGACTTATTCATGATTGTCGCGGTGGATGATTTTAATATGGGCGCGATGGAAAACAAAGGTTTGAATATTTTTAACTCTCGCCTTGTTTTTGCCAGCCCTGAAACTGCAACCGATGATGATTATATCGCTATTGAAGCGGTGATTGGGCATGAATATTTCCATAATTGGACGGGCAACCGTGTCACTTGTCGTGATTGGTTTCAATTGAGCTTAAAAGAAGGTTTGACCGTGTTCCGCGACCAAGAATTTACCGCTGATTTGCATGATAGAGCCGTCAAACGCATTGAAGATGTACGTTTATTACGCACCCATCAATTTAGCGAAGATGCCAGCCCCATGGCGCACCCGATTCGCCCGGAGTCCTACATCGAGATGAACAACTTCTACACCGCCACGGTGTACGAGAAAGGGGCGGAAGTGATCCACATGTACCACACGCTCCTGGGCGGCG
>JAUZQU010000127.1 GCA_030950835.1 Mariprofundaceae bacterium
CCTTTGCCTGATAATACTGTCATCAACGTAATCAACACAATCAAGGTCAACAACCATTTGACATAGGTTCTAAATTCATCGTCTTGCAGGTAAGTGCTGAAAAAGAAACCACGGCGCAAAGCAGCAAAATGTAGGGTGAAATTAATGCCTGCCATCAACATAAAGATAATCACTAGCCCGCGAATAACGGGTGATTCATAATAACCCATGCTGGCATCATGGGTGGAAAAACCACCGATAGCGACTGTAGTCATGGCATGGTTCACCGCATCAAACATCCCCATGCCAGCCAACCATAAACTCAGCCCTGTCACCACAGTCATAATCAAATAAATATACCACAATACTTTGGCAGTTTCCGTCACCCTTGCCGTGAGTTTGTCTTTTACAGGGCCAGGTGTTTCCGCACGAAACAACTGCATACCACCCACACCAAGCAAAGGCATCACCGCCACCGCCAAAACAATAATACCCATGCCACCCAACCACTCTTGCATGGAACGCCAAAATAAAATGGAACGCGGAAGATTGTCCAAGCCTGTTAAAATCGTTGCCCCTGTGGTGGTCAAACCCGAAGTCGATTCAAACAAAGCATCCACCACTGAATCACACACACCTGTAATCAAAAAAGGTACACAGCCCAGTATCGACAAGACCAACCAAGCTAAGGCAACAATCAAAAATCCATCTTTATGGCTGAGTTGTTTGGGTGTGCCCCCTGCCCATCGCATCAGCAATACACCCAAACTTGAAACCATACACCCTGATAAAATAAACTCGCCCATATGCCCTGATTGGTAATACAAAGCAATCAAAGCAGGGAACATCATACCCACACCAAACAAGGCAATCAAAATGCCCAATGTCCACACTACACCTTTAATATGCATGTGTTACATCCAGCAGCCAAGGCAGCAACAGAGTATTATTCAAAAGAATTCAAGCCTAACTTCAAACAAACGCTCCACTTCACGAATCGTGTCCGTTCGGGTCACCAACAGCACATGATCATGCGGCATCACCATGGTCTCCCCATCAGGGATAATCACCTCTTCACCACGCACAATCGCCCCAATCACCGTATCTTCAGGCAGTTTCAAATCTTTTAAGGGCACATCCAAAATCACTGCCGTTTCCAAAGCTTCCGCTTCAATCACTTCCAATTTCCCATCACCCAAAGGTGACATACCCAAGATTCTACCTTTGCGCACATGCCTTAAAATAGATGCTGCAGTCGTAAAGCGGGGGGAAACAATCACATCCAAGCCAATTTCACGTACTAAGTCCGAATAAATCGCCCTATTCACCAAGGTGACCACATGAGGAACTTTGTATTTCCGTGCAATCAAACTACTTAAAATATTGGTCTCATCATCATTGGTCAAAGCCAAAAAGTCATCCATGCTACCAATCGCTTCTTCTTCGAGCAGGTCTCTGTCTAAGGCATCTCCATGCAAAACTACCGTGGAATCAAGGTGGTCAGCAATCCAAGTGGCGCGTTCGCGGTTAAACTCAATCAATTTAATCGAAACACCCATCTTTTCCAAGGCTTGCGCCACCGCAAAACCTACATTTCCGCCACCAACCAACATCACATTGCGCTTTTTACGCTGCTCTTGTTTACCATCACCCAAAGCTTCAACCACCGCTTCGACTTGCGTGCTGGCAACTGCAAGATATACACTATCACCTGCCAACAACACGGTGTCAGGCGTAGGCACTTTCCAGCGGCGATTATGTTCATGTGCGACCACATACACCCGATTCTCGCCCATCACTTCCGCCAACTCTGCCAATGCCAAACCCGCCAACAAACCTTTAGGACGAATCATCATGCCCAAAAGCTGAACCCTATCCCCAGCAAACCCCTGTGCATCCATCGCCGAAGCCACTTGGTAACGTTTTACAATCGCTTTGGCAGCCTCATGTTCTGGTGAGATAATCAAATCAATGGGCAGCTCATCGCGCCCAAATAGACCTGCATTATTGGCAAAGTCAGGCTCACGAATTCGTGCCATTTTAGTCGTCACTTTAAACAACGAATGTGCTACCTGACATGCCAACATATTCGTTTCATCACTGGCAGTTGCCGCAATCAACAAGTCAGCATTTTCTGCCCCTGCTTGTTGCAAAACTGAAGGATGCGCCGCATTGCCTGTCACCGTGCGCACATCCATAGTATCCGCAACACGTTGCGTACGTTCAGGGCAATTATCCACCACTGCCACATCATGCCCTTCACTTGCCAAACGTGAGGCAATATGAAAACCCACCTCACCAGCACCCAACACCAAAATATTCATGCTGTGTCCACCGTTAAACCATAAGCTTTTATTTTACGATGCAGTTGGCTGCGTTCCATACCAATATCTGAGGCTGTTTTACTCACATTCCACGCATTTTTTTCCAAATGATGAAAGATATAACTGCGCTCAAAACGTTTTCTCGCATCATGGAAACCATCCAACAGCACCGAATCATCAGGTACAGATGTATAAGTAGGTGTTTCTTGATGGCTGGCATCTAAGGGTAACATGCTGTTTTTGTTTAGGCATTGACCAGAACAAAGAATATGGCAGCGCTCCAAGTAGTTACGCAATTCACGCACATTGCCCGGCCAGTCATAGGCTTGTAAAAGGCTGACCACCTCAGCATCAAAAGAAACTTGCTCACCACCTAAATGTTCGGCTTGTTCTTGGGCTAAAAAGTCTAATAACAATGGAATATCTTCACGTCTATCACGCAAACTAGGCATTTTAATGGTTAATACATTCAATCTATAATAAAAATCTTCGCGTAATAAAGCGTCGTTCAACAGTGTCTCAGGCTCAAACAAAGATGCCGCAATAATGCGCACATCACATGCCACAGGTGTAGGATTACCCAAACGTCGCAAACGTTTTTGCTGCATCACCTGCAAAATATTGGCTTGTATGCCCAAAGGAATACCACTGATTTCATCCACAAATAAAGTGCCTTGATGTGCTGCTTCCAAGCGCCCTCGCTGACCATGTAAAGCACCAGCAAAAGCGCCTTTTTCATGACCGAAAATCTCTGACTCTAAATGACTATCGGCAATGCCCGCCACATTCACGCTCATGAATGCCGCTGATTTACGCTTGGAATATTCATGCAACAAACGTGCTGCGATGGATTTTCCAGTACCATGTTCACCCAAAATCAAGGCAGGCGCATCACTCATTGCCACCTTCTCAATCAACGCTTTGACATCTTCAATGGCTTTGCTTTGCCCTATCAACAACGGGCAATCCCGTTGGTGTTCAAATTTTAAATCTGTGTTTTCTTGTGCTAAACGTCGCTTTTCAAGCGCGTTCCGTAATAAAATAAGTAGTTTTTCCGAAGAAAAGGGCTTTTCAATAAAATCAAAGGCACCCAACTTGGTTGCCCGCACTGCCGTATCAATCGTTGCATGCCCAGACATGATAATCACAGGCACCTGCGCATCGAGTTGTTTAATCCGCTGCATGGTTTCCAAGCCATCAATACCTGGCATCCAAATGTCCAAGAAGATACAATCTACAGGTTGTTTGCGAAACCGCGCCACTGCTTCTTCGCCTGACGGCGCAGTGCTGACCAAGTAACCCTCATCCTCGAAAAGACCAGCCAACGACTCGCATATCGGTTGTTCATCATCCACAATCAAAATACGCGATGTCATAGCTTGTCCTCCTCAGGCACATTTTCCACATGCGGCAAACGCATACAAAAACGTGTGGGTGAAGCTGCTGATAACAGCAATAATTGCCCATGGTGTTCTTCTGTAATCCTTTGTGCAATCGCCAAACCTAAACCGCTACCTCTTTTTTTGGTGGAAAAATAAGGCTCAAACATATGTTTCAACGTGGTTTCATCAATCCCAGAACCCTCATCTTGTACATAAAAACTCGTATCCTCATCTCTAATTTCCACAAATACACGCACCATACTTTGGGTCGCCAAAGCGTTATCTATCAAATTAATCAGAACCTGACGAACCTGATCCGCATCACAATATACCTCACCTTGCGGCAAACCTTCAAAAACCAAATCATGGTATGCGCTGTAAAGCTCACGCAACTCTTGCAACAATGAAGCAATGGATACATGTTGGCACTTGGGTTTGGGCAAGGTTGCCAAATTGGAAAAGTCATCCAATAAACGTTGCAAACGCTCCACTTGCCCAATCACCGCATGGGTACATAAATCAAATACTTCTTCATCATCAACCTGACTTCTGAACCGCCTTTGCAAACGTTCTGTAGCCAGCTTGATGGGCGTAAGTGGGTTTTTAATTTCATGCGCCAAACGTTGCGCCACCTCTGACCAAGCTTGATGTTTCTGCGCTTCGGCAAGCTGGGTTACATCATCAAAGACCAATAACCAGCCCTGAAACAAGGTGTCTTCTTGTGCTCCAAGCAATGTGCCTCTGGCTAGAATATTGACTTTATGTTGCTCTAAACTCAAGGTAAATTCTTGTTGTAACACACCTTTTTCTTCCTGCTGCAACAAGCGGTAAAAATCCAATACCGGTGTCAAATGTGCTTCTGAAAAATCAAATATATTTGTTTTCTGGCTTTCGTTATCGACCAAACTAAACAGCTTCTCACATGTTTGATTCATCAAGCGAATATGCCCATCATCACCGAGTAAAATTACCCCACTTTGCAAATTCAGCAGCAAAGTCTCCAACACATACCGCCGCTGACGACTGCTCACCAATGCATCTGTAAGATCTAACTGGGTTTGTTGTAAGGCAGAGACATTGTTTTGTAGTTGTAAGGTCATACTATTAAACGAAGTTGCAAGAGAACCCAGCTCATCGTTGGCACTGATGGGTACTAGCGCATCCAGCTCCCCTTTTTCCACCTTTTTCAAAGCTTTTGCCAAGGCTTCAATCGGTAAAGTCAGCTTGCGGGCAAACAACACTGCAAAAAATCCAGCAAAACAAAGAATCAATACCGTCACCATCATTAAAGTGTGCATAAAGGTATCTTGAATACCCTGTCTATGCCGCTCCAGCTCGCGGTACGTTCTGTAATCTGTTTCAATGCTGCGTGCGCTGAACATCACATCATCGGGTAGACGGGTCTCTGCGCGTAATAACGCCACAAAGTTACGATGTGTATACAAGGGCAAGTAACCCATCACATACTCACCATTATCCCTGACTTGGTGTTCCAGCGTAAAATGC
>JAUZQU010000128.1 GCA_030950835.1 Mariprofundaceae bacterium
CCAAACGTAATGGTACTGAACATGTCTGTGTGAACGAGGAATGTAAGTGGAAAGAACAAATTGAGGCGCCTTGATAGCCCAATAGCCCCTCAAGCGGTCAATATACACCTAACCAAGGAGTGAAAACATGAAAACAATGGAATGTAAACAACTTGGTGGGGCATGTGCGCTACTGTTTCAGGCAAACTCTTTTGAAGATATAGCCGAGATGAGTAGGCAACATTGCATGGAAATGTTGCAGAAAAATGATGAAGCACACCTTAAAGCCATGGCTGAAATGCAAGCCTTGATGCAACAACCAGAAGCCATGAAAGACTGGTTTGAGGCTAAAAGAAAAGAGTTTGAAGCATTGCCTGAAGACTAAAAAGACAAAGGTGCATAACTTCATGCTTTATACAACATCATCATGAGTTTTCAGTATCAAAGAGGGGATATTGATGATATTGAGGCGGTTTTTCGTCTCAATCGTCAAGTTTTTGCTGAATCTTGGTCGAAAGATGTGATGTTACAATCCTTGCAAGTGGGTTATGATTTGTTGCTTTGTTTTGATCAAGGAAGCTTGGTGGCTTATATTTTGAGCCAAGATATTTTGTTGGAAACACAAATTATGCAACTGGCAGTTATCAGTACACACCGCCGTTTGGGCATTGCAAAACACTTGATGTTACAACTTTTAGCAGAGAAAAAGGACTATGAGCAAGTGATGTTAGAAGTGCGTGTTTCCAACCTGACTGCCCAAGCCTTCTACCAGCATTTGAATTTTAAAATCGTTGGTAAACGCCCTGATTATTATGTCAAAACTAAAACGCAAGCGTGTGAAGATGCTGTGCTTCTTTCTTTTTCTCCACCCACATGATTGCTGATTTATTAGAGAGTCAAACATGGTTAGATGCTCCAACATGGCGCAATACTTATGCGACTAAAGTGCCTGCAAGTTTGTCCAAAGTGTTGTTGGTGACCACATCGTTGACCCGATTTTTGGAACAACATTATGCGTTAAACCTTGATGTGCATGTCTATGAGCAAGCCATGGGTTTTGCCCAAGCAGCAGAAGCCGCTTTACTTCATATTGGACCAGATGAACGTTGTTTGCGTCGAAAAGTGTCCTTATTGCACCGCAATAGAGTGATGTTTGATGCCGAATCCATCTTACCTTTGGATGTTTTACCCGTAGAATTGATGGCAGAATTAGAAGCAGGTCAACGTCCGCTGGCTAACTTGCTTTCTGAACGCGGTTTATGTTTATCCCGCTCTGATTTAAGCATTAGTCATATCCAAGACCATGATTATTACGAGCAACGCTGGGCAAGACGCTCTGTATTACGTTCAGAATCAGGCGCAACGGCTTTGGTGACGGAAGTATTTCATGAAGCTCTGTGGTCAAAGCTGAACTACCTGAGCAGCCGTTAAGAGCATCACATTACTCAGAATTCACTCTTGTGTTGCAGCTTCCACAACAGCAGGTTCATCAAATTGCTCGGAACCCAAACCAGCTTTGGGGACAGCATTGAGCAGTTTTAAACGGCGAATATCTTCAATTCTAAAAACCAACTCGCCTGTATGTTCAATACCAGCGTATGCATGAATTAAATCATCTTGTCCCCAGTATTTTACCTCACTCAACACAATAAAACCTTGTTGGATACGGTTATCTTGAATCAAGGTATAAAGCGACTTGGGTATGGTTCCGTAATAGTAAAGAGAATCGATAACATCACCTTCTTCAGGTACATTAAACTGGGCAAAGACCCACACCTTTTCTTGTTTGACATGCTCCACCAAGGCTGTGGTTTCATCATTGAGCTGACAACTGGATAATATCAGCAAACATAACCATAAAACACTATATTTTTTCATCAGACTCTCCCGTCTTTTTCCCCATCAGGTTACTTACTCTTCAAATTAAACACGCCATCCCAATCTTCTGGCGGTGGTGTGCGCACAAATGCTTTCATACGGTTTAACATCACTTCGTACAAACCATCCTCTGGATTCATGGCATAAAGCTGGGTCATCAGTTTTGCAGCATCAGCATAATGGCGATGCAACATTAAACTCCATGCTTTTTCATACACCCGAGAGGCTTGTAAATCATCATCACTAATATCGTTTCGCTCCGCCAAAGGTTGATATAAATCAACGGGTTGTGAACGCCCAACTACACGCACTCTATCCACAAATCGTGCCGCAACTTGGTCACGCACTTGTAAATAAGTGTCTTTACTCATTAAAATAGGCACGCGATATGCCTTACAGACCCCTTCCAAACGGGCAGCAAGGTTCACATGATCACCCATGATGGTGTAATTCATGCTTGATTCTGTCCCCATATTACCAACCACCATAGGGCCACTGTTCAAACCAATGCGCACATGCACTTCAGGCAAACCTTCGGCCTTCCACTCTTCACGCAACACAGATAGCGCCTGTTGTTGTTGCATGGCAGCAGTCACGCAACGTATAGCATGGTCATCCATATCAATCGGCGCACCAAAGAAGGAGATAATCGCATCGCCCTCATATTTATCAATTGTACCCCCTTGATCCAAGATCAAATCACTCATGGCAGAAAGGTAACGATTCAAAAATGCCACCAATTCAGAAGGGCTTAGGTTTTCAGAAAAAGTAGAGAAGTTGGCAATATCGGAGAAAAAGGCAGTTAAATGTTTTTCTTCACCACCCAAACGTAAGGAATCTGGATTTTTCGCCAAGCTTTCGACCACAGATGGGGCAAGGTAATGCGAAAAAGCATCATGAATAAAGGCACGTTTCCGTGATTCAATGATGTATTCAAACAAGGTCGTGGGCACGGTTGCCAGCAACACAGCCAAAATCAAATAGGTCTCTTTCACCCAAATATTATGCGTGGAGAACAGCCATTGCGACAGAATGACCATCAGAATTGGGAAGCCAATAATGCACAAACCCTGAATCACCGGTGTTCGTTTATGTACGATATAACCTGCCAATAAAGCCAGCAACAATACCGCTAATAGTTCCAAAACCTCCACTGCAGGCGGGCGTTTGATTTCTTCACCATTTAAAATGTTGGATAATGCCACAGCATGCCCTTCCACCCCAGGGAAGACGGAGTCAAACGGTGTAGGGCGATAATCGTATACACCTACGGCGGTCACACCAAAAATAACAATTTTATCTTTTAATTCATCACCTTCTAAACGGTCATTCAGAATATCTGCGGCTGAAATATGGGGGAAAGTTCGCCCCGGGCCGTAGTGATTGAGCAACATGCTGCCGCGTTCATCTGTTTGAATAGAGAGGTCACCAAGTTGCACTGCTTCCACGCCCACCGCACCTACAGTCACTGCCATATTTGGCCAATCAAGAAACATACGCAACGTCTGCATCGCCATGCTAGGATACACATAACCATCCATCTCGGTCATCAAAGGAATGCGGCGAACCGTACCATCACTATCAGGAAAAAAGTTAAAGAAACCAATCGCATCCACGCTTTGGGTGAAACGTGCTAAGTTGCCTTCAATCGCCGCAATATGTGGCATACTATGCATAGCTTCTTTCGAAAATTTCGCTGTCATCGCCAAAGAACGCATCAAAGCAGCTTCTTCTGCCAGTTTGCTTTTTACCAAAGATGGGGGATTGGAGCCGCGTGGGTAAAAGAAGTAACCGGGTACGACTTGTTCTTTATATTGGCGCATAGTAGCTTCTAAGATTTCATCCACGTCACCCAAATCACGATGTCCAGTCAGCCAGTCTAACTTTTCTTGAGCATAAGGGTCTGTAGTTGCCACGTCTGCTAATAAATCCACTGCCGCATCGATGGGATTGGTTTGCGCTTCGGAAAACACCATATCAAAACCCAGTGCTTTTGCCCCATATTGTCCTAAAGCTTTATCGACTAAAGCCGCAATTTTTTCCCGTGACCAAGGCCAGCGTCCAATCTCAGAAAGTGCATTGTCATCGACAGCAACAATCACCACTCTAGGGTCTGGTTCAATCACGCCGCGTGTTTGAAAACGAAAGTCCAACGATTTTAATTCAAACTGTTCTAAGCTGTTGGGCTGAGAAATGGCCAAGCTCAAAGCCACTATTGCCATCACCACCACTAGCGGGAAACCCAGCCACTTTGCATGTTGTTCAATAAATTCAGCGATGGCGTGCAACAAGGGCAACTCCTGCGAGGCAAATGTTTATATGTGCAACGTAGCCCTGAATGTGAAGAACATCAAGCTGGCATTATGTAGCTTGGATGTTATCAGCTGATGATGGTCTGTACATATCAAGCAGTGTAGCATCAACCGCTGTGTAGTGAGGCCACCAAAGCATAACATAACACTAAAAAGCAAACAGGAAGCTTGCCCAATACCGTTGTTTGCTGCCTAGGCGCTGCTAGAACTTGATGAGATTGCATGGAAGTTAAACACCCGAC
>JAUZQU010000129.1 GCA_030950835.1 Mariprofundaceae bacterium
TAGTAATTATTTAGTCAAGCAGGTTGCTGCGGTGCGTCTATGGGATGATGTTTTAAATTTTGGCTTGATGACCAGCATTGAAGTGGATGAAGCTTTTGAGCCGTTTTACCGTACGCAAAACCTTGTTTTGGCTTCGGTGGCATTAATTGTTGCCTTACTGCTGACGTTATCAGCATTCATTTGGTTGCTTCAGCAGCGTAGACACTTGGTTAGTCAAGCGAGCAGTTTGCAATTGCGAGCGGTATTGGACGCTTCACCTGACGCTATTTTGGTTTTTGACCATGCAGGTGTAATGGTGGATTTGAACAGTCAGGCAGCATTATTGTTTCAATGTGCAGCGCATGAAGTGCCTCAGGATTTTTTCACACGTTTGCAAGTGCTGACGCCTGAGTGTGTGCAGCAGGCTAAAGATGGGCAAGCGGTCAATATCGAGGATGAGTTGCTGTTGGATAACGGGCTTTTTCAACCTGTGGGCATTCGTCTGCGTCAACTTACGGATCACCAAAGTGGTAGTGTGATGGCGATTATTCAAGATTTAACTGCCCATAAACATGCAGAAGATGAGCAGCAACGTTTGGAGCAGGCGCAACGTTTAGAAAGCTTGGGTGTGTTGGCAGGTGGTGTTGCCCATGATTTTAACAATATTTTGATGACGGTGATTGGTAATGCAGCCTTGATACGAGGGCGTTTGCCAGAAGAAGATGTCTCATTGACCAATTTAGAGCGGATTGAGTCGGCATCACGTAGAGCAGCGGATTTATGCAAACAAATGTTGGCGTATTCAGGGCAAGGGCAGTTTGTGGTGCAAACGGTGGATTTAAGTGAACAACTGCATGAAATCAGCAAGTTGATGGAGGTTTCGACCTCGAAAAAGGTTCCGCTAACGCTGGACTTGGCATCATGTATGCCGAAATGTGATTGTGATGTGAGTCAGCTTCAACAAATTATGTTGAACTTGGTGGGTAATGCCAACGAAGCGATTGGCGATGATAAAGGACGCATTGTTGTGCGTACGGGTTCCATGCAAGTGGATGAACACTGGCTTGGTTTGGCGCAGGAGTCTGAAAAAGCTGAAGTGGGTGAGTTTGTTTATATCGAAGTGGAAGATGATGGTTCGGGTATGGACGATGAAGTTCAGAAACGCATTTTTGAACCATTTTTTACCACCAAGTTCACAGGTCGTGGCTTGGGCATGAGTGCGGTACAAGGTATTATGCGTGGGCACGAGGGCATTTTGTTTTTCCAAAGTGCTGTGGGTAAAGGCAGCATTTTTCGGGTGGCATTTCCTGTTTCTGAAGTGTATGTGCAGGTGATGGATACACAAACGGTGGAGCCAGTATCATTGCCGCATCGAGGTATGGCTTTGGTGGTGGATGATGAGAGTGATGTGCGGGCTTTGGTTTGTGATATGTTGACCAAGCTTGATTATGAAGCGCTGATTGCTGAAAATGGTAAACAAGCTTTAGAAGTTTATGCTTTGCACCGCGATGAAATTGAATTTGTGCTGCTTGACTTGATGATGCCTGAAATGAATGGGGATGAATGTTTAGAAAAGTTGAAAGCCTTGAATCCTGATGTGCAAATTATTTTGTCCAGTGGTTATAGCGAACCTTTGGTGTCGTCTCATTTGAGCCATGCTAAGCTGCAAGGTATGATTGATGATTTGGACTTTCTGCAGAAACCTTATGACATTGAGCAGCTTGCTTTGTCCATCCAACGTTTGAAAGTTTAAGGCTGATTTTATGCAAGTTGCTGATTTTAATTTCGAATTACCCGAACACCTGATTGCCAAAAGCCCTATGGCGCAACGTGATGGTGCGCGTTTGTTGTGTTTAGAGGGCGAGCAGGATCGTATGATTCGGGATTTACCCAAGTTGGTGCAAGAAGGCGATGTTTGGGTGATCAATGATACCAAAGTCATCCCCGCGCGTTTGATGGGTAAAAAAGAGAGTGGGGGCAAGGTTGAAATTTTACTGCTAGAGCCGCAAGGTGAAGACCATGTATGGTTAGCTTGGGGCAAAGCCAATAAACCTTTGCAGGTTGGGGCGTTGATTCATTTTTCAGCATCATTTTCAGCTAAGATTCTGAGTAGAGAGGGTAAGGAAGTTAGGGTATTGCTGCTTGCAGATGATGTGGGAGAAGCGATTGAGCAGCATGGGCATATGCCTTTGCCGCCATATATTGATCGCCCTGATTCAGCAGAGGATAAACAACGTTATCAAACAGTTTTTGCCGAACATCAAGGTGCAGTGGCTGCGCCTACAGCAGGTTTACATTTTACAGCAGCATTGATGCAAGCGATGCAAGATGCTGGTGCGACATTTGTTCGCCTTACTTTACATGTTGGTCCGGGCACGTTTCAGCCTGTACAAGTGGAAGACACTGCCCAACATCAGATGCATGAAGAAGCCTATGTGATTTCCAAACAAGTAGCGGAGACAATTCAGCAGGCTAAAAAAACAGGAAGACGTATCGTTGCCGTGGGTACAACCAGTTTGCGGGCTTTAGAGGCGGCAAGCCAAAGTGGTACTTTGTTGGCAGGTGCAGGACGCACCGATATTTTCATTACCCCAGGTTACGACTTTAAGATGGTCGATGCCTTGTTGACCAACTTCCATTTACCCAAATCAACATTGTTGATGTTGGTAGCTGCGTTGGCGGGGAAAGATAGGGTGTTTCAGGCATATCAACATGCAATTGCCCAAGCGTATCGTTTTTATTCCTATGGTGATGCCATGTTGCTGACAAGAAAACGTGGATAACTATAGCGCAAACACCGAGCATAAATAAAGAGCTTGCAATGGTAGAAAGCGCGGTTATGTTTCGCGTCCCTTCGCAAGGAGGGTGTGTTGGAAAGCAGTTAGTTTCGACATAGTTTTAACAGGTTGGTGCGTTGTTTTGTAGGCTAAGTAGCTACGCAAA
>JAUZQU010000013.1 GCA_030950835.1 Mariprofundaceae bacterium
TGAACTTCACCTTGTAAGCTTCTCTGCCAGCAACCGACTACAGTAAGGAATCACAGCCAAACTTTCGCATAAGAAGAATATAATCTACAGTAACTACACAATCTACGGGAGAAAGACTTTTGAATAAAATTGCTCTATTTGTGATAAGTTTATGCATATCTCATCATGCAATCGCAGCTGAACGTATTGCTATTGTTGGTTCAACCACCGTATTGCCTGTGCTTTCCCAAGCTGCGGCGTTATTTCATCAGCAACACCCCGAAGTGATCATCACCGTCTCTGGCGGCGGCTCTGGTGTGGGTATTGCGGCAGTCATACAAAAGACTGCGCAAATTGGCATGGCATCACGCATGACGACTAGCGAAGAAGAGGCGAAGCTTAGCCAAGTGGACAACATTGTGATTGCTGCGGATGCCGTGGCTATGGCTGTTTCAAGTGAGGTGTACGACAGTGGCATCCATCAATTATCGCTGCAACAAATCGCAGCTATTTATCGTGGTAAAGTGCGCAACTGGCAAGAGCTAGGTGGTTTAGATGCGCGGATTGTTGTCATCGACAAAGAAGCCTCGCGTGGCACACGCCATGTCTTTGCCAAGGCAGTCTTGGGCAACAAACATGCACGCGCAGCTGGGGCAACGCTGATTTCAGGCTCAAACAATGAAGAACAAGGTATTATTGCGCGCAGCAATCAAGCGATCGGCATGTTATCCCATGCTTGGTTAAATAAAGATGTGCGTGGGATTGCGATCGTGGTGGATGGTCAGGCTATTGCTCCAAACATGGTGAATGTACGCAATGGTAGCTACCCCTTGGCGCGTGAATTGCGTGTCTTGCTGCCCAAAGATGCTTCGCCTATGACACGTGATTTTATTAACTTCTTACTTTCTCCTCAAGGGCAAGGGATTGTCGAAAAAGCAGGCTATTTGCCTGTCTTATAAGTACTGATGCGCAATAAAATATTCATCCTGCTGGTGCTTTCAGGCTGCTTTATTGCCAGCTTGAGCAGCCTAGCACCCATCTGGTTTTTATGGGACACATCATGGCCTTTTTGGAGCAGCTATGGCATTTCCAGCCTGTGGGGGACAGAATGGTATCCTTTTGAATCACTTTTTGGGCTTCTTCCTGCCATTGTCGGTAGTATTTGGGTGCTCATCATTGCCATGGGGGTAGCGATTCCTTGTGGTTTGGCGGCGGCGATAGTCAGCAGTGAAATCCTGCCTGCATCTTGGCAAAACTTATTGCGTGTCAGCATGGAAGTGCTCGCTGGCATACCTTCTGTAGTCTATGGGTTGATTGGTTTGTGGGTACTCTTGCCTTGGTTGCAACAACACCTTGGTTTATTGACTGGGCACAGCCTTTTGGCAGCAGGTTTAATTTTATCTTTAATGATTCTACCCACCATCATGGTCATGGCACTCGATGCCTTGCGCCTCGTGCCAGCAGAGCAACGCGAAGCAGCGATCAATCTGGGTTTAGATTGGGAACAGCGCTTGTATCGCGTGCTTCTTCCACAAGCTTGGCCAGGTATTCGCACTGGCATGTTGCTGGGGTTGGGTAGAGCTTTGGGTGAAACCATGGCAGTGATGTTGGTCGTAGGCTCCATGGACAGACTACCCCAACCCATTTACAATATTTTAGAACCCGCACAAACCTTAACTTCACGCATTGGCAGAGAAATGGGCGAAGCATCATTCGGCTCCATGCACTTCTCAGCATTGCTCGCTTGCGGACTTGTCTTAGCCCTCTTTGCCAGCCTATTAAGTCTTTTGGCACATCGCAAAAGCAAGCAGGCACACCCATGAAAGCCTTGCTTATCCTGCTCGCCTTACCTGCCATCCTCCTACCCACAGCATGTTTATTGTACATCCTTTACCAAGCTTTGCCCGCCTTAAATTGGTCGCTAATCGCAGGCTCGGACACAGCAAACATAAGCAATATGTCCAGCGCAGGGCAGGCCTTGTGGCATCAAATCAGTGGCTCATTGTTGCTCATGATGTTGGCAAACATCTTGGCTGCTCCCTTAGCCCTAAGCATGGCTTTTTTTCACGCTCTGATAGCAAGCCGCCAGCAAAAAATGATATTGATGACCTTTCTCCAAGTCTTGCAAGGCATTCCACCCATTGTTTATGGCTTATGTGGTTTAATCTTGTTGGTTCACTTGCTGCACTGGGGGATTTCTTTGGCAACGGGCGCAGTGATTTTAGCCATCATCATTTTACCCTTATTAAGCAGCAACATCATCCATGCCCTAGAGCGCATTCCTGCCGAACAAACCGAAGCCGCCGCCGCCTTGGGCATGAGCAAAGCGGCGATTGTGCTGCGCGTGTGGTTCCCTCTAGCTTGGACAAGTATGTTGACAGGCCTAGTGCTCGCCATGGCACGCTCTTTGTCCGAAACAGCACCCATTTTGTTCACCGCCACCGTTTTTTCAGGCATTGCTTGGCCAGATTCGCTGTTTTCACCCGTTACCAGCCTACAAACCCATATTTTTTACCTCGCCCAAGAAGGCTCGAATGCCCAAGCCATACATGTAGCATGGGCATCCGCAGCAGTATTGCTGGCTTTGGTGCTTCTTTTTAGTTTAACAGCCCTGTTTTTACGCCGTTATAAGGAATCCTCATGAGACTTGCACCCAGCATCCCCAACCATTCACCCCCTATTTCTGAAACAAATAAGCCAGAAAAAGTCTGCATTGAGGTACACAAACTTTCTCTGCAACTCTCAGGTAAGCCCATATTACATGATGTGTCCTTTACCATTCCAAGCCTAGGCATCACCAGCCTGATAGGGCCTTCAGGAGCTGGAAAAAGTTCGTTGTTGCGTTGTTTAAATCGTCTGTATGATGACTGGAAAGGTAATATCAGCATGAATAACACCCCTATCAAAAAATGGCATGGTGGTGCAGATGTTTTGCGTCAATTTGTTGGACTTATTGCCCAAAAACCTTCCGTTTTCCCTGTTTCGATTGCCGAAAATGTCACTTTCGGCTTGCCACGCCAACAGCGCCAACAAAATCAAGACGAACTCATTCAGTCATGCTTAAAACAAGCTGCACTATGGAATGAAGTGAAAGACCGCTTGCATACACCTGCCAACACCCTCTCTCTTGGTCAGCAGCAGCGCCTGTGTTTGGCGCGCGCTTTGGCATTAAAACCTGCGATATTGCTGCTGGATGAGCCTACATCATCGCTTGACCCCCTTTCCAAGGAGTTGATTGAGTGCAGCATCACCAAGTTGGCAATATCTATGCCTATCATTTGCGTCACCCATGATTTGGATCAGGCGGCGCGTTTACAAGGACAGGTGGTGTTTATGTGTGATGGGAAAGTCATCGAAACAGGTGAAAGTCATGCCTTCTTTACACAACCAAAACGCATAGAAACACGCGAATTCTTGCGCTGGTCAGTATGTGAATGTGCTGAAGACTGATGGGAATATGCTTTAAACGGACGCATGAAAAAGTATAAGCTGGCGTTATTTAACTTTTGAGCTTGCGCAATAAATGCCCAGGTACTTTTGCCCCTAAAGCGCGTTTGCTTTCGAGTTTGCGGCGTTGGGCATCTTGTAAGGACATGCCGAGATGGGCTTCGCCGCGTTGTTGGGCAAGGTTTTCTTGTTTTTGACGTTCGCTAAGGCGGCTACGTTTTTCTGGGGATAATACATCAAAACAACGGGCGCAGCAGATGCCATCTTCGTAGTGTGGATGTTGTTTATCTTCTGCAGTGATGGGCCAGCGGCAACCACGGCATAAGCTGTATTGCCCCTTTTTTAAACCGTGTTTAACGGCGACTCTATCATCAAAAACAAAACATTCGCCTTGCCACAAGCTGTCTTCTTCGGGGACTTCTTCGAGGTATTTCAAAATACCACCTTTGAGGTGAAAAACTTCTTCAAAACCTTGTTGTAACATCCATGAAGATGCTTTTTCGCAACGTATACCACCTGTGCAAAACATGGCGACTTTTTTGTGCTGCTTGGGGTCGCAATGTTGGTTGACATAATCTGGAAACTGGCGAAAAGTTGTGGTATTGGGATCAATAGCACCCTTAAATGTACCAATTTCATATTCATAATCATTACGCGTATCTAATACCAAGACTTCGGGGTCGGAAATGATGGCGTTCCAGTCTTTGGCTTTGATGTATGTGCCTACGCAAACATTGGGGTTCACGCCTGCTACGCCCAAAGTGACAATTTCTTTTTTAAGCTTCACTTTCATGCGATAAAAGGGTAGCTGCTGGGTAAAAGAGTCTTTATGTTCTAAGTGTTGTAAACGTTGATCACTGCGTAAATGGTTTAATACAGCATCTACATCTTGGCGGCTGCCTGCGATTGTGCCGTTGATACCTTCTGCGGCAAGTAATAATGAACCTTTGATGTTGTGTTGTACACAGAAGTCTTGCAGTGGTTGGCGCATAGACTGGTAATTGTCCAAGCTGGCAAAGTGATAAAGTGCAGTAACCACGATTTTCATATGTTTCTCCAATCTTCAAGCGAGTTTACGTTTATTTGCGCCTATCTACGCCTGAAAACGAGGCAAATCATGCCATGTTATGTTTTTAGGTTCAAATGGTAGGCAGCCAACACATCGTCAATAGCATCGTGAAAGCTGGGGTATTTGAGCTGGGCAAGCAGGGTTTGGTGCAATTTTTGGTTGGAAATACGTTTGTTATCACGAAAAAAGTCTAAAAAGGCAGGGCTAAGTTGTGTTTCTGCCTCTTGAGGGCTTAAGATGATGGGTGCTGGTGCGCCAATATGTTGGGCGAGTGCGCATACATATTGCTGATGGCTGCAAGGGTAGTCATCCACCATATTGATGATGCGATTGGCTTGTGGTTGGCGCATAGCAGCGAACAAAGCCGCCACAATATCAAACACATGCATACGGTTAGAAAAGTGTTCAGGTTGCCAGTGGATGGTGTGGCAGTTACCTGCAAAAAGCTTGCTTAAAATATTGCGTTCATGCCCATAAATGCCTGATAAACGAAAAATCTCCGCTGGCGCAGCGCTGTTGAGCCAAGCTTGTTCAGCGAGCAAACGTTGTTTGCCGCGTAAGCTGCTTGGTAAAGCGGGGGTGTCCTCGTTGATCCATGTTCCAGCACTATCACCATAGACACTGGTGGCAGATAGGTAGCCTAACCATGATAATGTGGGTAGCTTATCCAATAATAAGGGTATAAACTGACTTTGGCTTTGCGAGGGTTGACGTTGTGGGTCATAAGATAGAGGGATGGAGTCCAATACTGCGGTACAATCGTCTAACCAACTATCACTATCCAACATGGCTTGTTCACTGCGTGCGTCCATACCTTGGCTTTGCAGCAGGCTGATTTGTGCGGAGCTGCGGGCAGTGGCTTTGATATGGATGCCATGTTGTTGGCATATTTTGGCGAATTGACTGCCCACATATCCGCAGCCAAGGATGAGTATTGTTTGGGGTAAAGGGGACAAGTTTGCTGACCTCCAAGGTTCTATAGAACTTTTATCATTGCTTAGATGTTTTTGAAGCACTATCGTGCGGCTTATATTGATAGAGTTGATGACTTTATCAAGAAGATAGGGCTCATGGCGCAATTGGTTAGCGCTACCGGCTCATAACCGGTTGGTTCTAGGTTCAAGTCCTAGTGAGCCCACCAAATTAAGGCATACCATGCCAAGGAGTTTGATTGATCATGGGAAATATTAGTCCAGATACCCTTAAAAGCATGGTGAGCCAAGCTATTGCTGATGCTGAAGTGTATGTACATTGTTATTCGGGTGATGATCACTTTGAAATGAAAGTGATTGCGGCTTCGTTTGCGGGTAAATCGCGGGTAAATCGCCATAAAATGGTGTATGCGGCATTGGGAGAGCATATGCGAGCGGCAATTCATGCCTTAGCATTAAAAACATTAACGCCTGAGGAGGCAGAAACATGAGTGATGCAGTTCAAGAACAAATCAAAACAGTAATTGGTGATAACGATATAGTTTTATTCATGAAAGGTACGCCACAAATGCCACAGTGCGGATTTTCGCAACGTGTTTGTGCGATTCTTAGCGATCAGGGTGTATCTTTTTCTGCGATCAACATTTTGTTGGATCCCGCGGTACGTGAAGGTATTAAAGTGTATAGCGACTGGCCAACCATTCCTCAATTGTATGTGAAACAAGAGTTTATTGGTGGCTGTGATATTATTTGTGAAATGGCAGAAAATGGTGAGTTGGCAACAGCCTTAGCACCATTTAAAGGCGAATAAGGCGTATTTATTTTAAAGCATATTGCTTTGCCATATAAAAGTAGCTATAACTCTGGTGTGCTTATAATTGTTTATCTTACTCATATGTGGCAGGTAATACGCTGAATGGCAGGTGTTCAAGTTCGGCAAAACCTTAGCCAAAAAACTACCCAAAGGCTGGCGCTTACGCCCCAGCTTACCCAAAGCCTAAAAGTTTTGGCGATGAACAGCCAAGCTTTAGAGCTTTATGTTGAACAAAGCCTAGAATCCAATCCCTTGTTGGAAACTGATCCTTCGTTAAGCTCGTTGCAAGATGATGATGCGCCCGCCGTGCCGAAAAAAGAAGAAGATTGGCGTGAGCAGGGTGATAATCGTTGGGAAACCATGTATCACAATGGCAGTCAGTTTGATGGCATGCCTGATCAAGACCAACAATGGGAAGATGAGCAAAGTTTAAGTGATTCTTTGCATGAACAAATCAATCGCCAACCCATGTCAGATACAGAACGCTATGTAGGGCATATCATTGTAGATTCGTTGGAAGACGATGGTTATTTCAGGGCTTCTACGCAAGAAATCATAGATGCTGCTGGAATCAAAGGTTTAAAAAGCAATGATGTGATTCAGGTGCTGGAAGTCATTGTGCAAGAATTAGAGCCTGCTGGCATTGGGGCGCGTGATTTAACGGAATGTTTGCTGATTCAAATTTCAGATGATGATGCTTCAGCCATGATGGTCAGACAAATGCTGTTGCACCATGCGGATTTGTTGGTGGATAATGATCAGGCATTGTTAGAAGCGTTGGGATGCAGACCTGAAAAACTGATTGCTGCCCAACATTTACTACGCAGGTTAGACCCCTTTCCTGGTCATGGGTTGCGTGGTCAGGCTAATATTTATGTGCGCCCTGAGATTATTTTTCGCCTTGTGGATCAGCAAATTGAGGTGGAAGTACCGCAATCGGGCTGGCGTGGTTTGAAAATGAGTGCGCAATGGCAAGGGCAGAAGTGGTCGGGTAAAGACCGTGAATTCATGGATGCCGCAGGGCAAGAAGCCAAATGGTTGTTGCACGCTTTGGGTCAGCGTAGCGATACCTTGATGAAAGTGGGCTTGTGTCTGGCGCAAAAACAACGTTTATTTTTAGAACATGGCATTCTTGGTTTAAAACCCCTGACCTTACAAGATGTAGCAGAAGAAGTAGGTCTACATGAGTCCACGATTTCGCGTGTGACCAACAGCAAATATGCACAAACGCCTTTAGGCATGATTGAACTACGCCGCTTTTTTTCAGCAGGTTTACCCACGCGTGGTGGCGGTGCTATTTCGGTGTATCGCGTACAACAACGGGTGCGCACCTTGATCGATTCCGAACCCTCAGGACGACCCATTTCAGATCAGGCCATTTCAGATCGTTTGCAAGCAGAAGGTGTTGAAATCGCTAGACGCACGGTTGCAAAATACCGTGAACATTTAGGGCTGCCACCAAGCAGTCAACGAAGGCGTGCTGCCAAAGCACGTCTATCTCAAAGCAGGAGGTAAGCGTATGCAAATATCTATCACAGGTCGGCATGTGGATCTAACCGACCCACTTAAGGCGTATGTGCATGACAAACTAGGTCATTTGAAACACTCATTTGACCACGTTGTTGATGTTCATGTCGTGCTTGGGGTTGAAAAAAACAGGCATCGCTGTGAAGTCAGCATGGCTGCTAACGGCATCAATATTCATGGTAAACATGAAACTGAAAACATGTATGCGGCGATTGATGGCGTGGTTGATAAACTGAATCGTCAGTTGAAACGTTATCGGGCAAAATTACGCAGACATTTGAGCAATCATGGGCAGCGTAAAGGTCGTGAAATCAAGGTGTCGCATAAGGTCTTGGACTTGTCGCATGAACATGAAGAATTTGCCGAAGATCACAAGCCGAACACTTTAGAACATGAAGTGATTAGTGCAGCACCGATGAGTGTGGATGAAGCAGTGATGCAACTGGAGTTGTCTGAAAAAGAGAACGTATTGTTTTTCACCAATGCAGATACCGACACACTGAACGCACTTTATCGCCGTAGTAATGGTACATTAAGCTGGGTTGAACCAGAAGGATAAACAGATGAACATAGAAGATAATATACCAGTGGTTGCTGAACATGTGTTGCTGGGCTCTTTGGCTCAAAGTAAACGGGCACTATTAACTGAAATGGCTGGTGTGTTATCTTCTATGGATCCTGATTTGGTGTTAGAAGTGATTATGGCACGCGAAAAGTTGGGGAGTACGGGAATGGGTCACGGTGTGGCTATTCCACATGGACGTATGAAGGGACTCAATACACCAATGATTGTGGTCGCGATTCATCAAGATGGGCTTGATTTTGATGCCATTGATGGTGCTGTGGTACATATTGTAGTGATGTTGTTGGTACCAGATGACGATCATAAAAATCACTTGGAATTATTGGCGAAGTTGGCACGATTATTACAACAAAGCAGTGTACGACAAGCTTTAATGCAAACACAACATGCTGAACAAGTGGCGGCATTGTTTCATAGCGTAAGTTAAAGATGGCAGCGGCGTTGAATCAGTCACCACGGATTAGTATTCGTGAGATTATGGAGTTACAAAGCGAAGCCCTACAGATACAACTCATCACAGGAGAGGGCGGTTTAGATAGATATATAGACCACCCTAGAATGCAAAAACCATCGTTAGCATTTGCTGGATTTTTAGAAAATTTAAGCGATTATAGACTACAAATCATCGGGCAAACCGAGTTGCATTACTTAGCTACGCGCACCCCAGAAGAGCAACAACGCGCTGTGGATGCGGTGTTTGACTTACGTCTAGCGGGAGTGGTGATTACACGCAATCAAACACCACCTGATATCATCCTACAAGCAGCCAGAAAAACAGATACACCATTGATGATGTCCGCCTTGGAATCCTCATCCTTTATGACCAATATGACGTTGTTTTTATCCCACTATTTAGCTCCGATTGCCTATCAACATGGTGTATATATGGATATTTTTGGTATTGGTGTGATGTTGATGGGGGAAAGTGGGACGGGGAAAAGTGAAATTGGTTTGGAGTTGATTACCCGTGGTCACCGCTTGATTGCCGATGATATGGTGGAGCTGGTGCGTGAAACCCCTGAAATCTTGGTAGGACGCAGCCCTGAAAACTTACGTTATCATATGGAAGTGCGTGGTTTAGGCATTTTGGACATACGCGATATGTTTGGTGCTGCGGCAATCAGTGATACCAAACGGGTACGTTTATTGGTGGACTTGGTGCGCTGGTCGGAGATGCGCGAAGAAGATCGTTTGATGAGTGATGAAGATGAAGTGAGTTTACATGGTGTGAAATTACCACGGGTACGTGTGCCGATTCGCTCAGGGCGTTCGCTGGCAGTGTTGATTGAAGTCGCCGCGCGCAATCAATTGTTGAAACAACGGGGGGTAAACAGTGCTAAAGCATTCATGCAAGTGCTCAATCAACGCCTACAACAGCCGCCAGAGAGCTTATAAATGTTATTGATTATCACAGGACTTTCAGGCGCAGGCAAAAGTACAGCCTTACATGCCTTGGAAGATTTAGGCTTCTTTTGTACGGATAATTTGCCGATTACCATGTTGAACCAGTGGGCAGAAAACATGATGTTGCACGGGCATAATGCTGCTGTAGGCATTGATATTCGCAGCAGTGAAAATCCTGATTTATTACATCAGTGTTTGGCCTCGATTCGAGATGATTTGCCGTGGAAAATCTTATATATTGATGCTAAAGATGAAGTGTTACAACGCCGCTATTCCATGTTGCGCCGTAGGCATCCTTATGCGCCTGAATCCGCTTTAGAACAAGCGATTAGCAGCGAACGTGAGGCATTGTATGCTTTGCATCAACAAGCGGACTTGGTCTTGGATAGTTCCAATTTAAACCCTTATCAACTTGCAGAGTTGGTGGAAAGTTTTTGGCGACAACAACAAAATAGCTTGCAGGAAAGTCATCAGGTGGTGTGTTATCTGGTATCTTTTAGTTATCAGCGTGGTTTGCCACAAGGTGCAGACATGGTGATGGATATGCGCTTTTTGCCCAACCCCCATTCTGAGCCTACTTTGGCGCGACTCACGGGCAAAGATGAGGCAGTACAAGATTTTTTTGCCCCCTTAGCCGATGTACAAGAAGCCGAAGATAAAATCAAAGCTTGGATCAGTTTTATTTGGCCACGTTTGCAAGGTGAGCGCAAACGGTATTTCACTTTAGGTTTTGGTTGCAGCGGTGGGCGGCATAGGTCGGTGTATATGACTGAACGTATCGCGGCGTGGTTAAAAGCGGAAAATATGAGTTCGCCGATTATACGCCACCGTGAACTTGGAGATATTCAGTGATTGGGCTGATTCTCATTTCGCATGCACATATAGCTTCAGAAACCAAAATTGCTGCCGAACATATCCTTGGTCCACAACCTTTATTTGAAACCGTAGACATCCCTGATTCAGATGCGACACAAGAGCAGCAGAAAAAGTTCACAGCTTTGATTCAGGCCACCGATTTAGGGCAAGGTGTGTTAATCATGGCAGATGTCTTTGGTGGTACACCATGCAATATGGCGTTGGAATCGCTGGCTGCCAACAAAGTGGAAGTGATTTCTGGTTTTAATATGCCTGCGGTGATTAAGGCATTGACCTTGCGTTGTGAAGATGTGGATTTAGAACTATTGGTGCAAGAATGTATGATTGCAGGGCAGCAATATATTTGTAAAGGCTCTGATTATTATACAAGTAAAAAAGTAGAAAACGATGCTTAAACATACATTGACCATTCAAAACAAGCTGGGTTTACATGCCAGAGCTTCAGCAAAGTTGGTGGCACAAGCCAGCCGTTTCCCTTGTCATATTGGTATTCAACGTGATGGTGTTGAAGTCAATGGCAAAAGTATTATGGGCATCATGATGTTGGCAGCTGCCCAAGGCACTGCAATCACCTTGATTGCAGATGGAGAGCAAGAAGAGCAGGCGATACAAAGTTTGACCAGCCTGATGGCAAATTCCAGATCAACGGT
>JAUZQU010000130.1 GCA_030950835.1 Mariprofundaceae bacterium
CCTTGCAGGATAATCAACCTGAGGTCACTTCAAAGTCTGTACCACAAAATGCTTTGCTCAAAATAAATTCCTTGCAGGATAATCAACCTGAGGTCACTCAACTAACCCAAACTGTAGCTAAAGATGAAAAACCTGCTACCAACAAAGCTCAAGCAAGTGCTCCAGCAATGCCGCAGGTTTCGCCTGCATTAAAAACATCTGAACATACAATCACAGAACAGCAGAATGATGTTGAAGCAACATCACCACGTCTTCAACCGCAAAACAAAGCTGATCTCAATCCCACAAAAACACCTAACCAAGCAGAACAGCCAGAAGAACAGGTGCGCCATGCCTCCACTTCCGCACATCTCAGCAACGCCCAAGCCCGTGTCTTAACGTCAAATCAGCAGCAGACAAACCCTGCTATCTTCAATGAAGCCGCAGCAGTAAGCACCTCGCGTACGGTGGGAAGTGTTGCCAGTTCTGGAACACAGCCTGATTTTTCGTCAGGGCAGCAAGATGCAGATGTGATGCTGTTGGACGTTCTTAAAACGGAACAAAAAGGCAGCAAAGGGTTAGATTTTCAAGCACAGCTTGCTTATAAATCACAGCGTAGCTTTAGCCCTGCAGATACCATGTTGGAAATCGTACGCCATGCTAAAAATGGCAGCACCAGCCTAGAACTGCAACTCGAACCAGCACATTTAGGTAAAGTACATATATCTTTACAACTCGATGCAGCAAAACAAATTCAAGTCATGGTTACCGTAGACCAACAAACGTCTCGTCAGGCTTTGGAGCAACATTTACCCCAGCTTCGCCTTGCTTTGGCGCAGCAAGGTTTGGACTTGGGTAGTTTTTCCATGCAAATGAACCAGCAACAACATGGTGAACAACACACAGGTTCATCAGAACAACATGATTCAGAACAGAACAACACAGCACAAGAGCAACATCTGCAAGAGGATGTGGTTCGTACAGGCATCAATCTGGCAACAGATGGACACCTGAGTATTTTGGCATAGGAGATTGATATGTTAACAGCTACAGCACCCAGTTTAGGGCCTAAACCACTCAGCGCATCAGGTGTGCAACAAGATATGGGTACCAAGGAAGTATTTTTGAAGATGTTGGTGGCGCAAATGGAGAATCAAGATCCTTTGAACCCTACAGATTCATCGCAAATGTCTGCTCAACTTGCCCAATTTAACATGGTTGAACAACAAATGGATACCAACAAATATCTCGCCCAAATCGCAGGCTCACAAAATGCTGCTACAGATAGCCTAGACATGGCTTCAGCAGCCTATTTGGGTCGAACGGTGATGTTAGACCAAAGCCAGATCAGTTATGATGGTAGCAACCAGAATTTTGCAGCGACTATTGATAGTAATGCCGATGTGGTGCTGGTGACTATCCGTGACGACCTTGGTACACCTATTCGCAGCATGTCGATGTCTGCACTTGCTGCGGGTGATCATCAGTTTATTTGGGATGGTAAAGATGATGCGGGTAATGCTGTCGATATAGGCACTTATAATATTAACATTTATGCCGCAGATGCCATTGCTCAACCAATTAACGCCGCTATTCAACGCTCTGGCATTGTGGATGCCGTGCGCATGACGACATCAGGGGTGCAACTGGTTGTTGATGGGCTGCCTACTAGTTTGGCGAATGTCACAGAAGTAAGGATGTAATATACCTCTGTGCCATGTGCTTTTTGTGTGTATCAAGGTTCAGCACAAATGTTGATACACTTAGAAAGTTACTACGGCACAGCAGGTATCAAGTAAAAGAAGACTAAAAAGGAGAATATCATGGGTATTTATAATGCATTATATACAGGTTCAAGTGGCTTATCGGCATTTGGTGAAACAGTGCGGGTGATTGGTGATAATATTGCCAACATCAACTCGCTTGGCTTTAAGTCACAAAGCGTGGTGTTTGCCGATGTATTATCGCAAACTGTAGGTGTCACACGCTCGAATATCGCTAATCAGGTGGGTAATGGTGTGCGTATTGGGCAAATTACTAGAGATCAACAGCAAGGCTCGATTCAAAACACCACCAATGCCACCGATATGGCAATCAATGGTAATGGTATGTTTGCCTTAAAAGATCCTGCAAGCAATCAAACCTTCTATACACGAGCAGGTGCATTTTTCTTGGATAAAGATTCCAACTTGATTGATGGGCAAGGTTTTGTAGTGCAAGGCTGGGCAACCAATGAACAGGGTGAGGCAACAGGTAATGTCACTGATATCACCTTTGGTGGTTTGGCATCGCAAGCCCAAGCAACCACTGCCATTGATGTAGGCGTAACCCTGGATTCCAATGCCCCAGCACTCAATGCTGGCATCGCTTTTGACCCCAATAATGCCTCCACCTACCATTATAAAGCCGAAGTGAATATTTATGACTCCTTAGGGCAACAACATGCCATGAGTATTTATTATGTAAAAAACAATAATAATGATTGGGAGTGGCATGTGGGTGTGGATGGTGCTGATTTAACAGGGGGAGTTGCTGGAGAGCAGGTTATCCTTGGCAGTACCACGACTAATTTTAATTCCACCAACCCCACTCTGCCTGCAACTTTACCTGTGGGCACTGAAATCAGCGGCTCTGCCACCTTTGACCAAAACGTAACCATCAATGCTATCGCTGTTGCTGCAGGTACTACCGTCAGTGCAGCTCTTGGTGGTTCAGTGGTGGTGGCAAGTAGTGTATTGCCTGCAGGTGTTCAGGTGGTCACTGGCAACGTACTCACCACCCCGTCTGCCAACCAATTGGTTTTTGGTAGCAATGGTGAGTTAACCACTGAAGTGGGTCCTGCGGTAGATTTTCCTTGGACAAGTGCTGCTCTATCCAGCATCAATTTCAACTTCGGTGATGCCACGGGTACTGACCAACAATCTATTTTTGGTGATGGTTTAGATGGAACAGTGCAGATGGCGGGTAGCTTTGCCACACGGCAAATGGTCAGAGATGGTTTTGCTTCTGGTTTCTTAGACAAGCTGGAAACCGACTCTACAGGTCGCATCTTTGGTGTGTTCACCAATGGTCAACGCCGTCCTTTATTTCAAGTCGCTTTGGCAAAATTTCCCAATGATGCGGTGTTAAGCCATGTGGGCAACAACTTACAGCAAGAAACCATTGGTTCAGGTTCACCTATATTGGAAAAACCTGGTAATGGCGGCATGGGTTCGATTACACCTTATGGTTTGGAGCAATCGAATGTAGATTTAGCAGGTGAATTTGTAAAATTGATTGTGGTGCAACGTGGTTATGAAGCAAACTCCAAAACCATTTCCACTACGGATCAAATGTTATCATCATTGATGCAACTTAAACGTTAATATGCTCTGAAAAAAGCATCTCTAGCATAGTGAGATTGATGCACCGTGTATTTTTTGGACATACCGTCAAAACAAACGCTTTGATGGTATGTTGCCAGAGAATGCACGGTGCAAAAGTCTAACTGCAACGCTACAACCAAGCATAAGGCAGTTTAAAACTTGCCTGTTAACCCGCCATCACAGGGATAGTGATTTTCCTTTTGTTGAACACACCGATTTTATCAGTCACTGCTTGTGCCATCTGACGATAAATTTTTGCGACTTCAGCATCTGGGTCAGCAGCCACAATCGGAGTTCCAGCGTCACCATTTTTGCGTATCTCCATGTTCAGTGGGACTTTGGCAATGATGTCCGTATTGAATTGAGCGCTTAAAGTTTCTGCGCCGCCTTGGTCGAAAATATGCGATTCACCTTGGCAATGTGGACAGATGAATACACTCATATTCTCCACAATACCCAACGTTGGCACATGCACTTTATCAAACATTTGAATGCCTTTTTTGCAATCAATCAAAGCAATATCTTGCGGGGTAGTCACCACCACAGCTCCTGTCACAGGTACCGTTTGCGAAAGCGTGAGTTGCGCATCACCAGTGCCTGGTGGCATGTCGATAATCAATACATCAAGCTCACCCCAAGCCACATCTTTGAGCAATTGCCCAAGCGCACCTGCCACCATAGGTCCGCGCCAAATCATCGCTTGCTCATCTCCCACCAAAAAACCAATCGACATCACTTTAACGCCAAAGTTTTCAAGGGGATACAAGATTTTACTCGCCGCATCTACTTCAGGTTTACGCCCCTTCAAACCCATCATGTTAGGGATAGATGGGCCATAAATATCAGCGTCCAACAAACCCACTTGCTGCCCTTGTTGCGCCAGAGCCACAGCAAGGTTGACTGCCGTGGTGGATTTGCCTACACCACCTTTACCCGATGCCACTGCCACGATATTTTTAATGCCTTGAATCGGTTGTTTTGCTTTGGGGTCAACTTGTTTTGTCCCGCATTGTTTTGCTGCATCATCTGCCATGATTTATAATTTCCCTTTAAATAATTCTTGAATACCACCAATCGCGCCAAGGGCTGCTGTAGCATCCATAGGCATAAAGATGGTTTTATCACCTGCTGTTTGTGTACCAATATGATTCATAGTCTCTAAATAACGCACCGCCAATAAATATTGGCTAAACTCTTCGCCTAGACTCTCTTTAAGCTTGTTCAAAGCTTGTTTCTCACCATCTGCCTCTAAAATACGCGCCGAACGGTTACCTTCTGCCACCAAAATCGCTGACTCTTTCTCACCTTCAGCCTTGAGAATCGCGGATTTACGCTCACCCTCTGCTTCAAGAATAGTGGCGCGTTTATCACGTTCTGCACGCATTTGTTTTTCCATGGCCTCTTGAATTTCGGTGGGTACGACAAGGTCTTGGATTTCAACACGTTTTACTTTCGCACCCCAATCATCAGCTGCTTCATCAAGAATCAACTGCAACCTTGAGTTGATTTGTTCGCGTGAAGAGAGGGTTTTGTCTAACTCCATTTCACCGACCAAACTACGCAAGGTAGTCTGTGCTAACTTCTCAATAGCATTGGGCAAGTTGGAAATTCGGTACACGGCATCATGTGGGTTATTGATTTCGATATACAAAATAGCACTGATTTGAATGCTCACATTGTCTCGGCTAATCACCATTTGCGAAGGCATATCCAATACAGTTTCCCGAATATCAATGCGACTCATGCTGCTTAAATGCGTGTGGTACAAACTATCTGAAGAATCACCCAGCAAACGTCCTAATGCGCTCTCGGTGGGCGGTTTTTTCCAGATAAACTCACGTTGTTGATCGACAAAAGGAATGATGAAGTTGATGCCTGGTTCTAAGGTGTGTACATAATTACCAAAACGTTCAATCACCATGCGCTCTGAGCTGCGAATCACCACCACACCTTTGTAAATAAAGGTCGCCACTGCGCCAACTAAAAATAATACCATCCATAATTCTGTGCTCATGTTGCTGCTCCTTGTGTTGTTGTGGTCAAACTTTTAACGCCTAACGTGCTGCCGTTGACTGAAATAATCTCTACGATGTCGCCTTGTTGAAGCTTGTCTGGGGATTCAGCTTGCCAGACAACCCCTTTATAACGCACACGTCCACGATGTTCAATGGCATCTAAGACTTCAACCTGTTGTCCAAGCATGTGTTGAGAGCCATCTGTGATGTCTGCTTTGTCTTTTTTAAAAGATAATAATAAAACATAACACAAGGCAGAAGAGATAGCGAAAACAAAGAGTTGCATGCTCAAACCAAGATCTATCAAAGCTGCTGATAATGAGGTTAACAATGCGCCACCTGCAAGGGCAAGCAAGAAATAAGTGCCGCTTATCAACTCAACAATCAAGATGATAAAAGCAATGATAAGCCAAATGTGCCAGTGATCGAACATATCCATGGGATTCTCCTTGTCTCGCCTTTGCGCAGCGGAATTGTGCCATTGTTCACCATACTATGCTGAATAACAAGTATAAAACAATGCTTTTTCTGACTATTATTTATAGGCTTGGCAGAATGAAAATGAAGGTCTTGATTGTGAAACTCTCTGCTTTTGGTGATATTATCCATGCCCTTCCCGCTTTGGATGCGATTTTAGCGCGTCCAGAGGTGCAAGAAGTGCATTGGTTGGTCGATGCTCGATTTGCTTTTGTCACCGAAGTCTTGCCTAAACAAGTGAAAGTACATCAAATTGCCCTCAAAGGTAAAACACCACTACAAGCCATCCAAAACACGGTGAAAAAGCTCAGAAAAGAGCAGTTTGACTTGGTATTTGATTTGCAAGGTTTAATCAAGTCAGCTGTATTAGCCCGCTTGATTTGCCCACGCGTTTATGGTTTTGATAGGACAAAAATCCGCGAAAAACCAGCCTCTTGGCTGCAAACATCCGTACCTTTTCATCCCAACGACATCAATATCGCCCAACAATGTCTGCGCATAGCCCAAGCACCATGGTCAAAAGGTACCGCAATACAGGCTGTGGACTATATTGCACCGCACATCAGCCGCGAATTTGAAGCGGTGTTACCCCAAGGTTTAGAGCAGGCAATGTTGCAACAAAAAGCAGTCATCTTGAATGTAGGCGGCTCTTTTGCCACCAAAGAACTGCCAGATAATACATGGAAGCAAGTCGCCAAAGCCTTGTTGGATAAAGATATGTTGCCTGTATGGTGCTGGGGTAATGCAGCAGAACAAGCCAAGGCCACACGTTTGGCGAGCTGTGGTGGTTTTTTGCTTCCCCAACGCCTAGATATGCCACAATTATGCAATATGTTTCGCCTAGCTTATGCCACCGTAGCTGCTGACACAGGCATTTTACACCTCGCCTCCGCCCTAGGCACACCCACCATCAGCTTTTGGGGGCCAACACCACGCCAACGCAACGCCCCGCACGCCAAAACAGATCAATATGTCGAGTCCAACCCCCATTGCGGCCCGTGCATCCAAAAAACATGCGCCAACTTCATTTGTATGGACATGATCCAAGCCGCAAAAATCATGCAGTGCATTGAAAATGTGCGTTTTTTATAATGGGGATTATCCACTCTTTCTGAGTTCACTCTTTTGACAACACCATTCTATGTTTTATTGAGAATATTGGACTTCTTATATATTTTTCTTACCGCAGAGAAGCAGCAGGAAACCGAGCAGTGCCAGCAACCCCTCCCCTTACTGATTTGCGCCGTAGCGTGCTTGGCAAAAAGGGATTAGCGAAAAATGTTTTCGCCCCGTTTTGACAGGCTAAACGGAGGGAATAGAAAATCATTTGGGGCAGTTTCTTTGCTTCGTTTCTGGAGGTGAATTGCGCCAAGCAAGAGAGACTGCCCTGGGGTATTGGTGGCAAAGAAATGATGGGAGAACTTACCATTTTCACTGGTGAATAATTATATAGTATACTGTCCCGAATTGCACTAAACGCCGTGGTTTTATAAGGCTAGAGATGTTTAGTCTTCCTCGAAGGGTTCTCTTTTGCATAAAAGTCCACAAGTGCTAATACGAAACACCCGTGACGGGGATTACATCACCATCTCTGTTTTCAGGGTCAACTAGTGGCATATAAGATGCTACCGTATTTTGAGCAGTTTGTTTTCATAGCGAGAAACAAAGATGCTGGTATCTAGAAGTGTATTAAAGGAGCTGGAATATGAATAAGCTGAACAAGAAACATGAACAAGGTTTTTCCCTGATCGAACTGTTGGTAGTCATTGGTATAATTGGTGTTTTAGCCTCCATTGCTGTGCCCCAGTTCTCAAGTCTTCGTGAAAAAGCATTTGATGCCGCCGCAATATCTGACCTTAAACAAATCAAACTGATGCAAGAGCTGTTTAGAAATGAGGGTGGACCATATGCACCTTTCACTATAGATGATAAGGTCTCAGGCTCATTATCAGTGGTAGTAGATGGAAAAATATTCTCTGTTCCTTCGCTTTCAGCTAATGTTGAAATACTGTGTAAGACGGACGCTGCAGGGAATAACCTTATTATTGCAGCCCGCCATACTGGTAGCTCAGTGATTATTGCAATTGACTCTAACGCTTCGGAATCTTGGAGAAAACTAAGCAACCAAGTTGCATTAACAGATGCCTTGGTGCCTGCATCAACAGCCGGGGATGACTTAGCAGGTTGGGCGACGCTTTAAATTTGGCATTGTTAATTAAGTAAATCTAATTCGCCATTCAGGCGGGGGGGGTCGGGGTCTATCATTATACCATCCATTTGCTTCC
>JAUZQU010000131.1 GCA_030950835.1 Mariprofundaceae bacterium
GTTTGCCCAGTGGTGATGCGTTCCTTTTGACATCGCTTCCCTTGAATATTCATGGTTTGGATAACTTTGGTAATACGCAGAATATTACAGCGCATATTTCAGATTTCTTCAGCAACCCTGTCTCGCCAGGTCAACAAGCGCAGTTTCAGACTGACTTTGCCAATGTGAGTGGATCAGCAGTATTTTCTGATGGAGGTAGTGGTTCAAGTAGAGCAACGGCAAATATTATTTCTGCAGCACCTGCGCCTGTGGATGGTTTCGTCACACTTGAAGCCAGCACGATTGGGGGAGGTCATTCTAAAATATTGAGCTTGGCAGCGGTGGATCAATATACTTTCTATGCCGGCACCGATGGCGGAGGTATCTTCAAAACACTGAATGGCGGAGCCACTTGGAATCATATCGGCACACCGCTGAAAGGTTTAGGCGCATCGAAAAGTAAAGATTTAACGGGAAGCATTGTGCGAGGTTTGACCTTAGATACGGCACAACCCAACTTTGTTTATGCAGCAACTGAAAAAGGTGTGTTTTTAAGTTCCGATGCGGGGCAGAGCTGGAAGTCGCTGATGCAACGCCAGCGTATTTCGGGTGATACACTTGGTATTGTAGGGGGGACTGCAGCCTTTAATAAGACAAGTGGTGCAAATGGTCGTTTATATGATGCTGCATTAGGCGCAGATCCTTATACGTATGGATTTAATTATACGCATACTGCCGTGCGTTCACGAACCACTATCTTCATTGATGGTGTGCCAACCACAAGTTATAGGTTAAGTGGTCAAGGCATTCAATTGATTGGAAATGCGGGGGTTACAGCAGATGTGCCGGCAATTTCAGTGACGGCAGGTAGCGTGATTACTGCTGACTATGATACTTTATCCATTGTTCCAGATCTTCCAGCTTGGGATGTGGCAATTGATAGCACATCGACATTTGATAATGTATTGGGTTACTCTGTAATTTATGCTGCGGTATATGGTGGTGGTGTTTGGAAGTCAGAGGACTATGGCGCTAGCTGGAAGAAACGTACTGCGATGGTTGCCAATGGTGGAACCTTTGATGACAGGGTGACCACGCTGGCTATTAATCCGAGAAGTGCAACCACCACTGATCTTTTTGTGGGCACAGATGGTAGTGGTATTTACCGCTCACAAAACAGCGGACTTAGTTGGCAACGTATGGGTGGTTTAGCCAATAGTGTGGTTCAAGATATAGTGTTGGCTAAAACACCTTTGGCTGCAGTTAAAGATGTTTGGGTTGCTGGTAAAAATGGTGTGTATGCGAGCACTGATGCTGCGGCAGCAGTGACGCAAACAACACCTGCTTGGACGGTAGCGACTGGTTTTGGGGCGAATATTGATGTTCGGGCATTAGCGCGAGATAGTTCAGCAGATGGTACTTTATATGCAGCAGCCTATGGTGATATAACAGGGAAATCTAATCCTTTGGGCGGTCTGTATATCAATGCTACGCCAGCTTTGGTAGCATGGACAAAGTTAACTAACCTTGATACATATAGTGCTACAGGGGCACATCGTTTGGATGCACTAGCGGTGGTGGGAGCCGTGGGTAATGATACTGTAGTTGCAGGTACGGAAGGACGTGCAGTTTATAACAGTGGCGATAGCGGAGTGACCTGGACTAAACGTGTTGGTTCTGGAACGACAGCCCTCACCAACACCTTGTTTACCACCATGGAAGTGTTGCACTCTGGTACTACAAGTCTTGATATTTTCCCTCTAACAACTACATATCAGCCTATGGATGATTATAACCAAGCAGGCTTAGGTTATACGCAAAAGGCATCGACAATATACCATGGAGAAACGCATACTTTTACGTTGCGTTTATCTGATGTGTTGGGTAACCGTTTATCTGCAAGTACAAATTTAATAGTTGTCGCAAATATTGGAACAGTGGTGTTGAATGGTGCAGCGCAACCACTTGTGGATGGTATTTATGGCGGAACTGATTACGATATCACTTGGACGAATGACTTGGTGGCATCGGATTATGGTGAAAACGCTGCATTAGCAGGATCTTTGGTTATTACTGTTACTTCACCGAATGGTGCAACTGCTGCTTCTGTGCCGAGAACATTTATTAAACCACTATCTGTAGCGTTGACGGTTTCAGCAGGTGGGGATCCATATACTGCGACTGTGACAGCATCAGGTGGATCAGCAGGTGCTGGTGCCAACACCTATGCAGGTGGGTATTACATCACTGCTCCAAGTTCATGTGGCATCAATGCTGGCGTAGGATGTACAGCTGCTGCTACGGCACCGAACTTCACAGGCACTACAGTAACCTTTGATTACCCAGCAGCGGCTGGAGCGTACACGATTAATGTGCGTGATAATGCTACAGGGGAAACAGCATCGGTGGTGGCAACCTTCCAGTAGTACATATGTTTGTCTCCTTGGTTGGCTTGATGGGATCTGGAAAGTCCACGCTTGGTAAGTTGTTGCAAACACAGCTTGTTTCCCAGGCGGATCCGAGTGTGCAACTGGTTGACTTGGATGATGAAATCGTGCGACAAGCGGGCAAGAGCATTCCGCAAATCTTTGCTGATAGTGGTGAGCAGGTTTTTCGTGATTTAGAATGTGTTTGTTTGGCGCGTTGTTTGGAAAAAAGTGGTTCACAGATCATTGCTACAGGTGGTGGAGCTATACTTTCGGCGGATAATCGGGCTCTGATGCAGCAAAAAAGCACGGTAATTTGGTTGCATGCTAGCCCTGAAATCTTGGCGCAACGTATTGCCGGTGATCGCAATCGCCCTTTGTTGGATGGGGAAGATGCCTTGCAGAAAATACGTGCCTTAAGTGTTGTGCGTAACCCTTTGTATGCAGAAATTGCCGATTTGCGTGTGGACACAGGTTTATTGAGCGACCAAGAAGCTATTTCATCTATTTTGGAGTTTATGGCAGAGTAGGGCGCATGAAAACTCTTGCCCAAAGTTACCGCGTGGATCTTGGTTCACGCTCTTATGATATTCACATTGAATCTGGCTGTTTGCCGCAAATTGGCGAACGATTAACCTCCCTTTTTGGCACAGCTAGCCGTTGTTTGATTGTGAGCAATGATGTGGTTGCGCCTTTGTATTTACAGCAAGTGCAAGCTGCTTTGTCCGCTGCAGGCTGGTCGGTTGCAACACATATTCTGCCTGATGGCGAAAAAAACAAGAACATGCAGCAGTGGTCATTGATGATGGATGCTTTGATGGCAGCCAAATTGTCGCGCAATGAGCCTATTATCGCCCTTGGTGGTGGCGTTGTTGGTGACATGACGGGTTTTGCAGCCTCTTGTTATCGCCGTGGCATTCCTTTTATTCAAATCCCGACCACAGTGTTGGCGCAAGTCGATTCCAGCGTAGGCGGTAAGACTGCGATCAATCATCCCCATGGCAAAAACATGATTGGTGCGTTTTATCAGCCCAAATTGGTGTGGATTGACCCTCAAGTATTAAACACTTTAGCCCCAAGAGAAGTGCGTGCTGGTTTGGCAGAAGTCATCAAATATGGCCTGATTCGGGATGCGAATTATTTTACTTGGTTGAATGATAACATCACATCGCTGTTGGCACTGGATGAGACAATCATAAGCCAAACGATTTTGCGCTCTTGTGCGCATAAAGCAGAAGTGGTGATGGCCGATGAAACCGAGCAAGGGCAACGCGCGTTGTTGAATCTTGGGCATACCTTTGGTCATGCCATTGAATCCATGACCCATTATACCACCTATTTGCATGGCGAAGCTGTTTCATTGGGCACGATCATGGCGGCGAGATTATCGGTGCAGCTTGGTTTTGCGGCTCAAGGTTTGGAAGAAAAGGTCAAACAAAGCCTTCAAGCCGCTGAATTGCCTACGGAAATCCCTGCATTTTCAACTGATGCTTGGCTGGATGCGATGGGGCATGATAAGAAGAATGTGGGCAGCAAGATTCGTTATATTTTGTTGCGTGATGTTGGTGATGCTTTTATTGCTGAAGATGTGAAGGATGATGATATTCGGACTTTGATTGCTTCGTTTTTATGATGTTTAAGTATAAAGAGGCGAAATCATGGGGAAAAGAAGATAAACCGTCAAAAAACTTGCTGTTTGCCTGTTATAGCGACGCAAGTATGAGCGTACCTTCTCCCGTCATTCCCGCGCAGGTGGGAACCCATAGAACTCAACACGATCTGCAATGGGGGGATTCCCGCCTGAAGGTGAATCACGCTGGCGCGAGAGAAACCAGCCTAGGCTGTCGCGGGAAAGACGGTAAATGCATGTTTGAGCCACTACATGCTCGCGTTCATTTTCGCTATGATGCTTGTGAGTGTAGCCTAGTAGTCCAAGCATGGGCGAATGTTTTGTCGTTATGCTCGCGCATGTGCTCTCTCGGCTATCAATCAGGCTTTGCGCTGGCTGGACTGCTGCGGATGTCAGAAATGATGGATAACTTATGCTTGAATCATCATATCAGCAGCAAAAGTGAGGTCAGTTGATGACACAGAGCAATGCTAGTCGTTGGCAGGGTGAACATTGGGCTGAATTTGTCGTTGATTTAGAAGCTCAAGGCATTGAAGTGCGCCAAAGCAAGGCGGTGTGTGGTGTTTATATCACGGATGCTGGTGGTTTGGGTTATGGCTTGCCGCATGGCGTGGTGGTGGCGCGTAATGTTGAGCAAATCGCGGCATTGATGAAGTCAGCACAGCAATTTGCTGTCCCCGTGACGGTGCGTGGTGGTGGTTTGACTACCGAAGGCGAGTCAGTGGCTTATGGCGGCATGCTTTTGGACATGACGGGCATGAGCCGTGTTTTACACATTGATAAAGAACAACGCACGGTGCGTACCCAAGCAGGTATTTTTTGGCATCATTTGGCGGAAGTATTGCGCCGCGAAGCTTTGGACTATGTATCTGCACCTTTAAATTTAACCTCCTCAGTGGGCGGCACACTTGGTGTGGGTGGCATTGATGTAAACTCCTCCAAACATGGCTGTAGTGCTGACCAAGCCTTGGCATTATTGGTGGTCACGCCTACGGGCGAGATTGTGGAATGCTCGGATACTCAAAATAGCACGCTTTTTGCGCGGGTGATTCTTGGTTATGGGCAGTTTGGCATTATTGTTGAAGCCACTATGCGCATTCGCCCTTACACGCCACTACGCATGCACTATTTTTATTACAGCAGCCTAAAACCATGCGTTGAAGATTTAATCATGCTGGATAAGTCACAAACATGTGATTACACAGGTATTTTAACCATGATGGACTCAGCAATCACCCTGCTGGTTGCTTTTGACAGCGATGAGCGCGAAGCAGCATTTTTTGCAGAGCAGAAAAAGAACCTGCGTGGTTATGGTGAGTTTGGCTTTGCTGTCCGCTTGGCAGTTTCCTTTTCTTGGCGACCTTGGAAATGGCGAGAAGCCCTGTTTTTACTTAGGCGAAAGCGCGAACTTTTTCC
>JAUZQU010000132.1 GCA_030950835.1 Mariprofundaceae bacterium
AATTGTTGCGGCATAAATGCGCCTTTGGTTGCCGCGCAAGTTTCGCTGGCCTTGGCAATCGCACCATTCATACCTTTAGGCGCAGGTGTCAACACAAGCTCTGCCCCTAACAATTTCAACAACTTGCGGCGTTCCACGCTCATAGACTCAGGCATAGTCAAAATACAACGGTAACCTTTAGCGCGGGCAATAAATGCCAAAGCAATGCCCGTATTTCCCGAAGTTGCCTCCACAATCACACCACCTTCTTGCAACTCTCCGCTGGCTTCCGCCGCTTCAATCATGGCTTTGCCGATACGGTCTTTTACCGAGTTTAATGGGTTGAAGAACTCACACTTCACCAAGATTTCAGCAGCCAAATCAGCGCCAATCTTATTTAAGCGAATCAGTGGCGTATTGCCAATCACTTCTGCTGTATTGTTATAAATAGCCATCATCAACCCCTTAAAACATGAACCTTTATTAGACTAACCTTCGATTACATTTTGTTCAATCGGCTCAACATGCACACCATCTTGCGCTTCCAGCCATTTGACCGCAGCTTCCACGATGTCCGTTTCGCCTTCGATTTCCAAACCTACCAAACCCATATCTTCTTTGACTTCAGCAGTACGGATGTTGGTAATCACCGCAAATTCTTTCGCCAACTGCCAAATCACTGGCTTGGTCACCATGCTTTTATCAAAATTCAAATATACACGTGATTTCATCATTAACTCCTATCATAGAGCTGAGAAACCTTTATTCGAGAGCAAGGCTTAGTGAGTTCGAGAAGCACAGCGTATTAAAAATACGTGAGCATCACCGAACTCGCTATAACGCAGCTATCGGATAAAGGGGCTCAGCGACCGCCTGCGATTGCTGGTACGATGGATACTTCATCCCCATCTTTAAGTGCCGTTTTAGCACCGTCCAAAAAACGAACATCTTCATCATTCAAATACACATTGACAAAACGGCGAATTTCACCTTTGTCATCACACAAACGCTCTTTCAAACCAGCATGTGCAGCTTCTAAATCATCAATCATTGCGCCAATCGTAGCTGATTCAACAGCCACTTCATCAGCACCTGCAGTGAGTTTACGCAAAGGCGTTGGAATTCTTACTTTTACAGTCATATTACTACTCCTATTTCATTTCAAACTATGCTTTTAGCTTTTTCTCAACCACAAAGCCACAAAGATACCAAAATAAAATCTGTATCTTCAATACCCTGCTGCTTTTCTAACCCATCATTTCATCAAACATCTAAACTTGCGGTAGCTGTTCAGATTGCCCATATTTTGTTCGCTGCCAAGGTAAAAATACAAGCATACTATTGTATGTGCGTATTTTTTAACGCTGGCAGGGCGCAAAAGATGGGTGAGCTGAGCAGCTACCCTATTTTTTTAGTTAGAGGCTACACCATCAGCTTCTGCCAACACATCAAATTCTTTCAATGATGCACCAATAATACGCGGTTTGGTCACTTCATTAATCACAGCTTCCTGTGTTTTCAAACCATTACCCGTAATACACAATACAATCGATTCATCACGCGGCAATTTGCCTGATTCAATCATTTTCTGCGCGCAGCCCAAGGTAACACCACCAGCTGTTTCAGCGAAGATACCTTCGGTTTCAGCCAGTAGTTTCATCGCAGTGATGACTTCTTCATCTGTCACATCTTCAGACCAACCACCACTCTCTTTAATCACGCGGTTGGCATAAAATCCATCGGCTGGATTACCAATCGCCAATGATTTAGCAATGGTGTTCGCTTTCACAGGATGAATCATATCCGTACCATCTTTGACCGATTTGGAGATAGGAGAGCAACCTGTAGCTTGTGCGCCATACACAGCAGTGCCGTTATCTTCAACAAGCCCCAATTTGATGAATTCTTTGATTGATTTATCAATTTTAGTACACAATGAACCTGAAGCCATAGGTGTAACCACATGTTTAGGTGCTTTCCAGCCCAATTGCTCCATGATTTCATAACCCATAGATTTCGAACCTTCAGCATAAAATGGACGCACATTCACATTAACAAATGCCCAGCCATATTTACCAGCTACTTCCGAACACAAGCGGTTCACATCATCATATTGACCTTTAATACCAATGATGTTGGTGCCAAAAATGCCTGCACCAAGCACTTTACCTTGCTCCAAATCTTCAGGGATAAACACATAAGACTCTAAACCAGCCGCCGCCGCATTCGCCGCCACAGAACCTGCCAAGTTGCCCGTTGAAGCACATGCCACAGTCTTAAAGCCAAACTCAACAGCCTTAGACAAAGCAACCGCAACCACACGATCTTTAAAAGATAAAGTTGGGTAACATACCGAATCGTTCTTAATATAAAGCTCTTTCACGCCCAAGACTTTCTCAAGATTTTTAGCCCGAATCAACGGTGTGAAGCCATTGTTTGCGCCCACTTGTGGCTCACCATCAATAGGCAATAGTTCTTTGTAACGCCACATGGTTTGCGGGCGCGACTCAATCAATTCACGGGTAAATTTTCCTTCAAGTTTGTCATAATCATACACCACTTCTAGTGGTCCAAAACAATACTCACAGACATGTATAGGTTCAATTTTATACTCTTGACCACACTCACGACATTTTAAGGCACGAACAATACTTTCACTCATTCTCAATCACTCCAAATCTTTCAACTCAATTGCCGAAATCCACCAACAAAAAAACCTCCGCGAAAAGGCGAAGGTTGAAAGACGGGATAAAAAAGAAGCTACCCAAAGCAATCAACCCGACCATCATCGCTCTTTTTGATAAGCTACAAAACAACCATCAAAAAGCAGGCGTTGGCACCATTCTCTACAATCTGAACAAGAAGCTCAAATGTTTGTAGGCGGTTGCCGCAGAATCAACGGGCCTGTAACCCTCATCTGCTCTGGATAAAAATCGGATCCAAATATGTAGGGCGCATCATTATACTTTCAAAATAAAACGCAAGCAAAATATTGTTGGCGACATGCCGCGCAGAACTTGCAAAGCAACAACACAGCACTAAGCTGCATCTATGGTACACCAATTCTTTGAACGCTTATGGTGGAAAAAAAGCAAACCCTACCTTATTTTCCGTATATTTAGCCTCATTTACGCTCGCCTTGCGACTTTTGACCAGCAAAAACGTCTTGCACAAGCCAGCACAAGCCCATTACCCTTGATTTCAGTGGGTAATATTACCGTAGGTGGCAGTGGTAAAACCCCTTTTGTGCTGTGGTTAGCCGATGTTTTACGCCAACATGGTTACTCCCCTGTCCTATTATGTCGCGGTGATGGCGGCAAAAAAACCGACCCCCAGTGGGTCACAGCATCCAGCTTGGCAAGTGATGTAGGTGATGAAGCTGCGCTCTTATATAGGTTGAGTGGTTGCCCTGTGCTTTCGGGGAAAGACCGCGTATTGGCCAGTCAGATGGCAGCAGAAAAAGGTGATATCATCATTTTAGATGATGGTTTTCAATATAGGCAGCTGCAACGAACATGTGATATTGTGCTGATTCCCAGCGAGGGTGTGGGTAATGGTTACCTTTTACCCGCAGGTCCACTTCGAGAGAGCATCAGCGTCTTAAACAGAGCCGATATTTTGGTGCGTAGTGGCTCAAAACAAGCTACTACCGCCCTTAGCAGACAACAAGAGTGGTCTTGGTCAACCCAAAGCAAAGTGATTCGAGACTGGAACCAAACCACCCCAGACACACTTCAAGCACCCAAAAACATCCATGCCATCAGCAGTATTGCTCGCCCACAACGCTTCATCAACGACCTGCAAACACTAGGTTTCAACATCAGCACACACCAAGCCTTTGCCGATCACTTCGCTTATCAGCAACGTGATGTTGATAAACTTCATCACCACGCAACAACCATAGTCACCACCGCCAAAGATGCCGTTAAACTATTACCTTTATGGAAAGCTGAGCAACCTTTGTGGGTTTTAGAACAACAAGCCCATGCAGAGCAGGGTCTTATCGAAGAAATCTTAGCGCATTTGACCCA
>JAUZQU010000133.1 GCA_030950835.1 Mariprofundaceae bacterium
CTGTACGCTTAGCTCATGGTTACATCGTGAAGGGGGAAGCAAATGGGTGATATAATGATAGACCAGACCCCCTCTTTGTACATAGATAGAGGTGGCTTGTGATGCTTGTGATGCACGAATTAAAACGTAGGTACGGTTGGCTTGTGATGCATTCAAGCAGTTTATTCTAATAAACGAATGCCATTATCCTCTAGTACAATCTTTTTCTGCTTGTAAAGCGAACCAAGGGATTTTTTGAACATTTTTTTACTGATAGCAAAAGCTTTTTGGATGTCTTGTGGGTCGCTTTTGTCGTGTAGGGGGAGAAAACCGCCTTGGGTTTTGAGTTTGTAGAGGATAAGTTGGCAAACTTCATCGGTTTTGTCGCTGGCTTGTTGGTAGAGACAAAGGTCAATTTTCCTGTCTTGGCGGATATTTTGGATGAAGCCATCTAATGGTTCGCCATGTTTGATAGGGTGTAAAGCTTCGTGATGGTGCAGTAAACCAAGGTGTGTGTGGTTGATAATCATCATATAACCCAAATCGGTTTTGTCAGCATTGAGTAGGCTGACTTGTTGACCTACTTTAAAATTATCCATGTTTTCATCATCTAAAAAGTCGCGGATTTTGGTGGAGGCTACGATTCGCCCCGTCTGCTCATCTAAAAAGATATAAGCGATATAAGAGCGACCCACTTCAGGGCGGTGGGTTTGTTCGTCAAAGGGCAGTAACACATCTTTCATCAAACCCCAATCCAAGAATGCGCCCGTATTGTTGACTGCCACACATTCTAAAAAAGCAAACTCACCCACTTGGACGTAAGGTGTTTGGGTGGTGGCGATAATTCTGTCTTCAGAATCGTAATAAATAAAGACTTCTAAGCTTTCACCGATTGTATATTGAGCGGGGACAAAACGTTTGGGCAACAATATTTCACCATGTTCTTTGCCGCCATCAAGATATAAACCAAAATCCACTTCTTTGAGGATAACAAGGGTGTTTGTCTTGCCAATGTGAATCATGCAGGCTCCGTTGCTTACTTTTTAGGTGTAAAAACTGGCTATGTTGCTGCTTCACGGCATGATTGCGACCATGAAAAAGATATTTATAATCGTGTTTATGCTATTGTTACAAACAGGTTGTGCAACTGTTGAAAATGATTTTGACCCTTTAGAGTCAAGCAACCGTGCTGTAGATAGCTTCAATACAGGCTTAGATGAAGTGGCTTTAAGACCTGTTTCCAAAGCTTATACGGCAGTGATTCCACCAGCTTTTCGCACTGCAACCACCAACTTTTTTGAGAATTTACTTATCCCTAACACCATTGTGAACGACTTGTTGCAAGGCAAGCTGGATGCAAGCATTAAAGATACCTATCGCTTTGTTATCAACTCCACACTAGGCATATTCGGCTTGATTGATGTGGCGCATTATACAGGTGTACCCAAACATAAAGAAGATTTTGGGCAAACCTTGGCAGTGTGGGGTGTGGATCAAGGGGCTTATCTGGTGTACCCTTTGTTGGGTCCAAATTCAGTGCGTAATACACCTGGCACCATCATGGAATATGTCTTGGATGGGGCGACATATTTATCGTTGGTGCTGTCGCCCGAAGCGGTAATCGGGGTAACTATTCTCAAATATGTGGATATACGTGCCAACCTTGAAGATGCGGTAAACATGCGTGATGCCATGGCATTGGATGCTTATGTGTTTACCCGCGAAGCATGGCGACAAAGCCGTGAATACAGCATTTATGATGGACATCCACCTGCAAGCGTAAGTCAGGACGATGATGATGAGTTTTCTGATGATTTCGACGACGACTTCGACGATGATTTTGAGGATGATTTTGCTAGTGAATGAGTCTCCTAGCTTGGGTTTGTTGTATCAACAAGCTCTGGATGAGAATATGCAAGATGTGGCTATCATTCATGCCCAAGCGCACCCTTTATTAAGCCAACTCAAGCAGCAGTGTCATCGTCTTCATGTGCAACAACATTTCAAACCAGATATACATGACTTGTTGCGTTTGGGCTTGGAGAGCACGACATTACAGGGACAATTTGAACATATATTACTCTACCCCAGCAAAGATAAAGTGCAAAGTTTGGGTTGGATGGCATCGGCTTTCACGCATTTAAAGGATGGTGGTAAGTTGAGCATTGCTTGTGCCAACACACATGGGGCAAAATCGTATGAGTCGGCCTTAAAGAAGCTAGTTTCGCCTGTGTATGCAAGTTCAAAAGCGAAATGCCGTGTCTTCTCGGCACGCAAAAATGATACCTTGGATGTGGAACTACAACAGACTTGGTTGCAAGCAAGTTTACCCAAAATCAGCGAAAATCACGGTTTGTGGGCGCAAGCAGGTATGTTTAGCTGGAAAAAAGCCGATATGGGCTCGACTTTATTGTTGCAACACCTGCCCAAGACACTTGTAGGAAAAGGTATGGATTTGTGTTGTGGTTATGGTTTGTTAAGTGCGGCGATTTTGTCGTCAAAGCCTAAACTCAAAGCCTTTCACTTGGTCGAGGCGGATGCTTTTGCGCTGGCTTGCGCACAAAGAAATACAGAACATGCCGATGTGATGACCTACCACCATGTCGATGCGAATACGGCAAGTCTACCCAAACATATGGATTGGGTGGTATGTAACCCACCTTTTCATCGTGGACATACACGGGATGTTGCTTTGGGACAAAATATTGTGAGCAGGGCATGTGGTGCTTTAAAACGTGGTGGCGAACTCTATTTGGTGGCGAACCGTCAACTGGCGTATGAGAAAATATTGCAAACCCAGTTGAGTGTGGTTGAAACGTTGGCGGTGGGACATGGTTTTAAAGTGATATATGGTCAACGGTAATGGGTAGATAGTTATGGTACAAAAAAAAGAACGCTTGGAAAAACTGCTGTCTCGTTTGGGTTATGGCTCACGCAAAGATGTGCCGTATTGGATTCGTGAAGGTTGGATTACAGTAGCAGGAGAAATGGCACAATCTGCTTCGCAAAAGGTGGTAGCAGGGGATGTATTGCTGGAAGGTCAGCCTTTGGATTATGCTGATGGGTTAACTGTAGTTTATAACAAACCAATCGGCACGGTATGTTCACGCAAAGAAGATGGGCGTTTGATTTATGCGGACTTTCCAGAGCGGTGGTTGTCGCGCAAACCAGCTTTATCCAGCGTAGGACGTTTGGATAAAGATACGTCGGGTTTACTTATTATCACGGATGACGGTCAGCTTAATCATAATCTAACCAGCCCCAAACATGGTATTTCTAAGACTTATGACGTGATTTTAGATAAGCCGCTTGCAGGCAATGAGGTCGCGCTGTTTGCCAGCGGCAGTTTGATGTTGGAAGCGGATGATACACCATGCAAAGCCGCTGAACTTAGCATACTGGATGAACATCATGTGACATTGGTCTTGCATGAGGGGCGTTACCATCAAGTGCGGCGTATGTTTGCGGCGGTGGGTAATCATGTGAGCAGTCTTAGTCGTACACATATCGGAGATTTATCGTTGGCAGCACTGCAGTTGGAGCCTGGGCAATACCAATGTATGGAAGATGAGATCGGAAGAGCACAC